>JAGAVE010000031.1 GCA_017942105.1 Clostridia bacterium
CCTGCCCAGTTTTCAGGATACTTACCGTGGATGTTACCGATACCTGCAGCGAGCATTGTAACGCCGAGGTCAGCGATCATCTTGCACTCTGCGGGATCAGCGCATTCGCCTGCGCCAACAACGCCGTCTTCTTCGCCGCCGATGGAGCCAACTTCAGCTTCAAGGGACATATTCTTTTCAGCGCAAACAGCAACCAGCTCCTTTGTCTTTTCGATGTTCTCTTCGATGGGGTAGTGAGAACCGTCGAACATGATGGAGGAGAAGCCTGCTTCGATGCACTTGTAGCAATCTTCATAAGTACCGTGGTCCAGGTGGAGAGCAACGGGAACTGTGATGCCGAGAGAGTCAACCATAGCGTCAACCATAGCAGCAACGGTCTTGAAGCCTGTCATATACTTGCCTGCGCCTGCGGAAACACCGAGGATAACGGGACTTCTGAGCTCTTCAGCTGTTTCAAGAACGGCACGAGTCCATTCAAGGTTGTTGATATTGAACTGGCCAACTGCATATTTGCCGGCCTTAGCCTTTGTGAGCATATCTTTTGCGTTTACTAACATTTTCTTAAACTCCTTTAATAAAGAAATATTTGTTATCAAACCAATTTATTATAACCTAAAACAACTCTAAAAATCAAGTATATTACCGCATTTTATTAAAAAGAATGTATCAAAACAAAAAAATGGTATATCTGCTGTAAAATAACCTATATTTTATTTGACTTTGGGGAGTGTTTGAGGTATCATATAAATGTAAAATAATAATCAAATCAAAGGCGTGAGCGTTTCCGCCTTTAGAAAGAAGCGGTATAAAGTATGCGCAGAACTAAAATTATTTGCACGTTGGGCCCCGCCAGCTCAAAGGAAATCGTTATTGAAAAAATGCTCCGCGCGGGTATGAACGTTGCCCGCCTTAATTTCTCCCACGGCACACATGAGGACCATGCTAAAACTATTGAAACCTTCCGCCGCGTGAGAGACAAGCTTGGTCTTCCTGCAGCGATCATGCTTGATACAAAGGGTCCCGAAATCAGAATCAAAACCGTTAAGGACGGCTGTATCACCGTTAAAGAAGGCGACAGATTCGTTCTCACCTCCAGAGAAATCGAGGATGGAGAAAATGAAGCAACTATCACATACGGACCTTTGGTTGACATTATCACTCCCGGCACAAGAATCCTCATTGACGACGGTAAGATCCACCTTATGGTTGAAGAAACAACTGAAACTGACATTATCTGTAAGGTTACGGACGGCGGCGAGATCAGAAACAGAAAGAGTATCAACATCCCTAATTTCTGCGTAGATATGCCCTATCTCAGCGAGGCTGATAAGGCAGACGTTCTCTTTGGTATCCAGCACGACGTTGATTTTGTCGCTGCATCCTTCGTTCGTTCAAAGAAAGACGTTATCGACCTTCGTAAGTTTATTGACTATAACGGCGGTCACAGCATAAAGATCATCGCAAAGATCGAGAATATGCAGGGCGTTGAAAACTTCAACGAAATCCTTGCCAATGCCGACGGTATCATGGTAGCGAGAGGCGATATGGGCGTTGAAGTTGACTTTGAAAAGCTTCCCGGTATTCAGAAATCCTTTATCCGCCGTTGCTATCAGGCGGGTAAGATCGTTATCACAGCAACACAGATGCTTGAATCAATGGTCACAAACCTTATGCCTACGAGAGCTGAGATTTCCGACGTTGCAAACGCCGTTTTTGACGGAACAAGCGCGGTTATGCTCTCAGGTGAAACGGCGATGGGCGTAAATCCTCCCCACGTTGTTGAGGTTATGGCAAAGATCGCAAAGCAGGCTGAGTCTGATGCTATCAGAATGGGCGCATATAAGGGAATTATTGAGTTTGACGATGACGAAGACACAACAAACGCAATTTGTGACGCTGCTTGTACAACTGCTCAGGATCTTAAGGCGAGAGCAATCATTGCAGTTACAAAGTCCGGCGACACAGCCCGCCGCGTTTCCAAGTTCCGTCCCCGCCAGGCTATCGTTGCATCCACTCCTGTCAGAAAAACATATCATCAGCTTGCAATGTCCTGGGGCGTTCTTCCCGTTCTGTCTCTTAACCAGACGGATACAGACAGCCTTTTCCAGCACGCGATCGACTGCGCAAAGCAGGTTGACGTTGTTCGCGTTGGTGACAGAGTTGTTATCACAGCAGGCGTACCCCTTGGCCGCTCAGGCACAACCAACATCCTCAAGGTTGAAACAGTTGAAGGAACAAGATAAGAAAAAAGAGATCACGAAAGTGATCTCTTCAGATTGAAGACAAAAGGGGTTCTGGACGTTGACAGAACTCCTTTTTTCAATATTTTCAAGAAAAAGAATACTTGAAATTAAAAAGAGAAAAGAAGATAGAGAAAAAATGGGAAGAAAGGGACTCTTTCTCCCTTTTTAAGTATAACATATTGGCTAATTTTTTGAGATTTAGGCATGCGTAAGTAAGCCCGACCTTCATTTCCATCCGGGCTTTGCCAATTAACTGTGTATAACGGAAACCATGATGCTCTTTGGCAGTGCCAAAGATGCGTTCGATGGTTTCTTTTCTTTTGTCATACAGATTTTTGTTTTCCTCCGTGTGCCTGAGATCTTCACATATCTCTATGTAATTTTCCCAAATATGCTGAGTGACAACCTTAACCTTATCTTTACTTTCGGTACATTGATGAAGGAAAGGACAGTTTGCACAATCAGAAGAACAGCTCTTGTACTCGCGGTAGCCTTCTCGATTTGTAGTAGAATAGCTTAAAATCTTGTCGTTGGGGCAAATGTAACAATCATAGTATTCATCATACACATACTCATATTTTTTGAAAAAACCGTCTTTTGTTTGAGGTCGCTTGTAGGGGAATATGGGGTCTATGTTATCATCAATTAAAAGCTTGGCGATGGCGGGAGTTTTGTAGGCTGCATCAGCAATCAATTTTTCAATACTGAAAACTCTCAGCCTGTCGTATAATCCTTTGAAGGTTCTGCTGTCGTGAAAATTTCCTTTGTTAATTGTATAACCTAATATCCAGCCATTCTTATCGCACGCTGTTTCAATTGAATATGCAAATACTTGCTTATGCTCACCCTTATGGAACCAACCGCTGTCGGGGTCTGTAGTGCTTCGCTTTTCTTCTTTTACATCACCCGTGCCACCGCCGTTCTCATCGTCATCATCATCATTCTTATCCTTCAACGGTTTCTTTCCGTGTTCTACTCTGTCGTCGGTGATTTCCTTCTTCAACTGCTCTTCATAGAACAACGCTTCTTCGCGAACCACTTCGGTAGTATATTTCTTTCCGTTTGCACATGCTTTTACGTGAGTTGCATCTACAAACACCTCTTTAGGATTTACAAATCTGTGCTTTATGCACTCCTCTAATATATGGGTGAAAATCTGCTCAAAGAGATCTGTATCCTTAAATCTTCTTGTGTAATTCTTGCCAAACGTTGTAAAGTGAGGGACCTTTTCAGTTACATCCAATCCCAAAAACCATTTGTACGCCATATTTACTTCGATTTCTTTTATGGTCTGGCGCATACTACGGATACCGTAAAGGTATTGTATCATCGGTATTTTGATCAGTGTTACAGGGTCTATGCTTGGTCTGCCCTTATCCTCGCTGTACTTATCTTTTACCAGATCGTATATGAAGCTCCAGTCGATTGCTTCCTCGATTTTTCTGAGCAGATGATCCTTGGGTACCAGTTCGTCGATACTGAACATCTGTATCTGATAGCTTTTCTTATCCTTGTTCGTTATCATTTCTTTCCCCTCGCTTCCTGCTTCTATTATACCATATTTTCTCCTTTCAGTCAAAAAAACAAAGCCCCTTTCGGGACTTTGTCTTCAGGCTGA
>JAGAVE010000032.1 GCA_017942105.1 Clostridia bacterium
GAGTTTCTTTCGTAGCGATGTTCAAGCACCTCCAAATGCTTAATAATAAAATCAAAGCACGGATGGAACATACCCCACCCGTGCAAAATCACATAATACAAGACGGAAAACCGCCGTTGAATATTGACCGCACGGACGAGAACCGTTAAGGTGGGAACGAACCATTCCACTTTGTTGTGCTAGCATTTTAACACTATATCCGCACTTTGTCAATACCTTTTTCTAAACTTTTTTAACGCGATGAAAGAATCTTTGTAACCCCTATGAAAACCAAGGCAAAAAAGACCTGCAAAAGAATAATGAATATCGCAGGAAGGTCTGCTGTAACATTAATTATCGAAAGAACAAGCACTATCGCAAAATTCATAAGAATTCCTATGAGCATCATCGTGTTTGAAATTTTGAAAACATGTCGAAGCATATCCGCCATGCAAAGAGTCTTTGTAAAAGTAAATGTCGTACCGTCGTGAATCGCAACTGCCCTTGAATTGAGCTTGGGACGGGACTTATACTTTTTGAAAACTCTGCTTGATGCCGTGTTGAGGATCCTGATATTATCAAGCCTCATATCATAGCATTGAGAAATCATTCTGTCTGTTACATTCGGGTCGCAGTTTCTTACAAGTATCGTAACACCCGCGTCACGAAGCTTTTTGAGATAAGGAACAAGCTTTTTGTTCGGCGCATAGTCAACAACCATCATCGCTGCAAGCTTGTTTGCAATTGCAAGATACAACACCTCGTGGCCTGACATAAGATATTTATCCTCATCAATCGTTTCAGGCACATCAACATTGTGATTTATCATCATCTGCCTTGTGCCGAGGATAACCTTCTGGCTGTAAATCCAACCTGAAACACCAAGCTTTTCCTCGTAGCTAAAGGATTTGACCGTCGGCAGAATATCTCGTCTGTTAACAACCATCTGGTCAAAAACACCCGTCAAAGGGCCGCCTGAACGGATAACCATAGCCGCGGCATAAAGCATCGCATCATCAAGGCGGACATTTTTAAAATCCTTGAATCCGTGCATAGTGCAAAGATTCTGATCAAACAAATCCTTACTGTCAAGGATAATCGCATTCGTTCTGCAAAGCTCGTTTACGGCATCCTGGCAGGAAATCATTCCGCCAAGCTTATTGAAGGTTTTGTTAGCCCAACGAAGCGGAAGCTGAACAAGAAGCGGAGCATAAGCAGGAACACAAGCCGCAAAAGTTACCGTAAATGCGGCGAAGCCTACAGGGAAATTTCCGCTTATCGCCCACGCTACGGCAAGATTTATCACGCTCATAAGAGAAACGAGCAAGAAAATAAATCTCATATTCTTATCCGTATGCGTTTCGCTTGTGCATAATTCAATAAGATGCGACGGAAAACGGGTTTTTCCCGAATATCTGATTCTCGGACTAGCAGACTTGACATTCTTCGCAAGCTCGGTCACATCCTTGTCGTCGCTTATGCCGTCAATACTGTAAAGGCAATCCTTGTTTGTTCCCGTACACATTTCGAGAGCATCTGCCGTCCTGCTGTAGGTTACATACGAATTCAGCTCACCCATAAGCAAAGCGCTGACACCTGCACCCGCAAAAACACTTACCGTATTTTCATCAAAGAAATAGAGAATAAACATCAGGAGCGTCTGCACAAAACAAAGAATCGCAACAAATGACGCCGCCGTGCTGACATTAAACTTTTTCTTTTTCAAACTATCAAATGATGCCGCAATAAGCTGATTACTCGTTATCAAAGAAGCAACTATCGTTACAAAGCTTGTGAAAATCGTAAGAATATTATCTCCCGCAACGGTAGTTTCAATCGCCGCGGTGATACTAATGAGCATCGCAAGAACAAGCAATCCCGTCTGCACCATAACACGATGAAGGCTTTTCTTCTTCTGCACGCTGAGAAATCTTCTGACGCGGCGAGCATCCTTTATCTGAGAATATTCAACGCCGACAAATTCGGCATCTTCCTTTCGGCGCGGTCTTTCATCATGAGCGCCGAACAAATCTCCCAAACGCTCTTTTTCACTATCCGTTCCATAGGGATCATTTTCATTTTCATCACCAAAGAGAACAAAGCTGTCAATCTTAGCCTTTCTTCTTTCAAAAAGCTCTTTCTCCGCTTCGCTTTCCTCGATTTTTCCCGGTTTATCGCTTATATCGATATCGCCGAAGCCGGGCATTTTAATCTGCCCGCTCTCTTCCTCTTCGCGTATCCGTTTTTTGAAATCTTCGTTCTGCTCGGAATTCTCATCAAAGGCCTCTTCAACGGATATAATCATGGGAGCACCCTCCAGCTCGGGATCCTCCTTGCTTATACCTTTTTTTATGACAAGGCCGGGTTTATCGATTCCGATTGGTTTGGTTTTTCCTTCTTCTTCGCGAAACGGCTTTTCCTTTTGTCCGAAATCGGCAATGCGAATCGTTTCTTCGCCGTACTCTTCATCCTGCGCAAAATCGCCGTCCGATTCAAACTCATCGTCAAAAGCATCACTCTCTTCCGAAAGAAGAAATCGTTCCTCACGGTCTGATTCTTCGTTTTTAAAAGAGTTAAAAAAAGCCTTTCCTTTTTCCAGAAGGCTAATTTTTGAACCTTTTGCGGAAGACTTCTTTTTCTTTGAAAGCCTTGGCTTTTGGGGCTTTTCAGCCTCTTCTTCAAAGATAGATTTCAGCTTGTCTGCATTTTCATAGGGTTCGTTCGACTCAGCTATATCAATCGTTTTCACTTCTGAAATCTTTATTACCTCAGGCTCTTCTTCGACAACGACAACCGGCATCTGTTCGTCTTTTACGGGAGCGGTTTTTTCCTCAGCCTTTGCTTCGGTCTGCATTTTTTCCGCTATGCCGAGCAGGCGGTCGATATCTTCGTTTGACCAAATTTTTGCAGGCTCTCCGTTTTCATCAACGCCGTTTTTTCTGCGCTCTTCTCTTATGTTTTCAAGCAAAATTCGAAGTTCATCTCGGTTTAATTCAGACAAGGTTTTCACCCCTTTGCTTTTATTCCTGCTCTCTGTCTTGCTACCTCGTACATAAGAATTCCGGCAGCAACTGACGCGTTAAGGGAATTGATTTTTCCCTTCATCGGCATCGATACCGTAAAGTCACATTTTTCTTTAACGAGACGGCTGATTCCTCTGCCCTCCGAACCGATAACGAGTCCGACGCCTCCGTCATAATTAACACTGCACCAGTTCTCGCCATCCATATCTGCGGCATAGAACCATATCCCTCTTTCCTTGAGCTCGTCGATAGTCTGTGCAATGTTCGCAACTCTTGCCACGGGCACATACTCAACAGCTCCGGCAGATGCCTTGCCGACAACATAGCTCAGCGAAGCATTACGGCGCTTCGGGATGATAACACCGTGAACACCCGTTGCCTCCGCAGTTCTTATAACAGCACCGAGGTTATGTGGGTCTTCAAGCTCATCGCATATAATAATGAAAGGCTTTTCTCCTCTTTCTTCAGCAAGGGTAAAAATATCCTCGACTGTTGAATATTCATGCGATGCAGCATAAGCCGCAACACCCTGATGCACTGCACCGCCGCACATAAGGTCGAGCTTCTTGCGGTCAACCTCTTTAATCACGACGCCGAGCTCACGGCATTCGGCAATAATTCTTCCTATAGAGCCGTTGCGTTCACCTCTTGAGACAAGAAGAGTATCAATCGCTCTTCCTCCTCTGAGTGCTTCGCTGACGGCATTTCTTCCTATTATAAGATCCTCACGGGGAGAATTCATTTCTTTTTCCATATAGCTCTCCAAAATAAAAAATATTTAATCAACATATTATAGCATGGAAAAGCAGTAAATTACAATATTTTTTTAAAATCAATTCCGGGCGAGCTTTTTTTCTTTTAATCGGCATCATAAAGCGACAGAAAAAATCCGCACAACGCTATAAAATATTCTAAAAAACTCCCGAAAGGAACAAAAATATGGAAATTACAAAAATCAGGGATTTTGTCGTTAAGAAAAGCTCCGACACAGTCAGATCCCTCGAATTCAATCCTGTTATAAAATGTCTGCTGTCGTTTATCGGTTCTTTTCTCTTGACTAACCCTTTTGTTTCAGGTGAATTTTCGCCATTCTCAATTTCTCTGGTTGCCGCTTCACCTTCGCAAGAGTCGTTTTTCGCAGGCGCAGGTGCAATAATCGGCGCTTTCTTCTTTTTCGACGGAGCAGACTGTCTTAAATACTGCGCCGCATCGCTTTTTTGCGTTCTTTTGAAAAATCTTTATGAAAGATACCTTGAGATCGGATTGCATAAATATGCCCTTCTCCTTAATTCATTTTCAGGGCTTTTCCTCGTCACTATTACAATTTCCCTTGCTACGGGATTTAACTTCGATGTGCTGTTTACAGGTATTTACGAAGCTTCGCTCTGCTGTATCGGCGCTTATCTTTTCGTATCCTGCGCTCACATTCTTTGGGGTAAAAAGGACGCTTCCAGCCTGACCACATATGAATTTCTGACAATTCTGCTGACATTTGGAATCATTCTGATGCCTTTTTATAAATACAAGCTCATCTTTTTTTCTCCCGTTATGGTTGTTTTTTCTTTTCTTATCCTTCTTTCTGCAAGAATAAGAAATTCAAACGGCGGCGCGCTCTCCGGAATCTGCCTCGGATTTGTTTCGTGCCTCAGCTCAGAAATCGGATTTATCAGCATCGGTTGCGCTCTCGGCGGACTTTTCGCAGGAGAGCTTTCAAGAAAAGGCAAGCTTCCGTGTATCGCAGGCTACATACTTCCTATCATTCTATCCGCCTTTGCCGAAGGGTCACTTAACTCTTACACGGCAATTTTCGAAGGTATAACAGCTTGTATTATTTTTCTTTGTATCCCGGAAAGATTCTATGATTCCGTTTCTCTGAAAGTCAACGCTCCCCCACCCGTCAGTACAAAATGCAGTGAATCGCTTCTTCTGACTGAAAAGCTTTGCGAAACGGCAACAGTTATGGATGAGGTTTCCTCCTGCGTAAAAAGAGTTCAGGACACACTCAATCCTCTTATGCAAACACAGCTTGACACCGCTCTTAAAAGCGCGTGGCGCAAGGTATGCTCTGAATGTGAGCTGAAGGAGAGCTGCAGAAATGAAATAAAGAATCCTGACGATGATGCCATTGAAAAAATTGCGCAAACTCTTTCAAACAACGCTGAGCTTGATGAAACGCGGTTTCCTAAGGGATTTTTTGCCTCCTGCTACTGCTTCAGCGAGATGAAATCCGCATTGTATGACCGATATCTCTCTTTTGTTGCTTCAATCGGAGCTCAGTGCAAGGTTGAACAAACGCAAAGCCTTATGTGTGAACAGTTCAGCAACATTGCCGATATCCTCCGGCATTTTGCACTCGACCTCAACGAAGAAATGAGTGTCAATACAGATATCGCCGAGATATGTGTAAACGAGGCTAAGGAGTCGGGACTGACCGTACATCGTGCCGAATGCTTCATAGATAAATTCGGCAGAGCAAGCATTTCTTTGGATATAGCTCAGCCTCATTCAGATTTCAACATAACTCAATTCACACGCAATCTTTCGACCGTAACAGGAACAAGCCTCAACCTTCCCGAGCTCGAAGAAGACGGAGAAAACTGCACTCTTCTTTTCAAGCAGAGCATCAGCTTTAACATATCAATCGGGGCAAAAAGCCGAGCAGCGGACAATGAACCCATATGCGGAGATTATTATCGTAGCTTCCGCGACGATAACGGCAGATATATAATCATCCTCAGCGACGGAATGGGTACGGGAAACAGAGCGGCAATTGACTCCGCTATGACAGCCGAGCTTTTCTCAAAGCTTATAAAAGCAGGCATAAGCTTTGACTGCGCTCTTGCTGTGACGAACTCTGCATTGCTCATAAAAAGCACAGACGAATCTCTTTCAACGCTTGACGCCGTCTGTATAGACCTTTACACCGGAAAAACAGACTTTATGAAGGCAGGAGCCGCGGCAACATTTATCCGCCATAAAAACAGCGTCGCCGAGCTTGAAGATACATCCTTGCCGATAGGCATTCTAAAAGACATTTCTTTTTCAGGTTCAACGGCTTCACTTTCAAAAGGAGATATTATACTGATGGTATCCGACGGAATACTCGGCGATTGCAACAACTGGATTCAGCACGAGTTGAAAGCTTGGAACGCCGAAAATCCTCCCGACGAGCTTGCCGAATTCATCGTAAACTCTGCGTGCGAAAGAAAAATCGGAAAACACCTCGACGACATGACGGCGATTGCTGTTTACATAGAATAAAACAACAGGCGCCGAAGCGCCTGTTTCAGACTGTCGATAAACCCGCATAAGCATATATGCAGATATTATCGATATAAAAAGCTGCAAAAATATAAAAACAAAAACAGTATTAAAAGTGGGTGATACATCGAATATCACCCACTTTTTTCATATATTTGCCATTTTTTCACCCTCTCGAAGTACCTTTGTACATCTTCGGGGTTCAAAAATGTCATTCTGCAGATTTCTCGGCAGTCTCCCAGCTTGTCGAAAAATACTTTTTCGACAAGCTGAAACAGGCGCCGAAGCGCCTGTTTTGCTTACTTATTAAATCAGAAATTCTGGGGAGGAACCTCGCCGCCGAACTGGTCTGCCTGCGGAGGAACATTGTTTGAATACATCGGAGGCTGTCCGGGCATACCGTTCTGAGGAAATCCCTGAGGAGGCATTCCCTGACCCGGATTATTTGTAGACATCATAACTGCAGTCTCAATCTTACCGGGAAGGCCATTCTGATTAACAGCGCCGACAATACCCGTAATAAAAGGAATAAGGCACAAAAACCAGCCAACAACCATTGCAATAACCTTATTTGTCCATTCGCTTTCAATATTGAGATTGAGCATATTTCCGTTAAGGGTAAGAGTAACGCGACATTCAACGCCCATACCCATAAAATTCTTAAAGCCGTCGCGATCCTTCTGAACAACGATCATTGCGCTTGTCGGGCCCATAATTGACGGAACACAATTATAGCCTTGTGCATTAAGATTGTAGCAAGCTCCGTTCACGATACTGTTTATACCGACTCCGGGAGCTACTGATAACATTTTACTTGTTGACATTTAAAACCACTCCTATCAATTTATACAACGCCCCATCCTCAGGACGAAAATATACAACATCCGGTGCCATACCCGTAACAAAACGATAAATGTATATCGCTCCGAGGCAAACACACAGCACCGCTGACACAGCATAAAGCTTTCGGCGTTGCCTTCTGAACAGCAGAAAAAACACCGCAAAAAAAGGCATTGCAAAAACCAGCGGATGAAAAAGAAACGCCTCTTTGAAATCACCCGTTAAAGCTTCGGCTACAGCTCTTGACATTCCGCAACCCGGGCAGGAAATTCCCGTCAGAAAACGAAACGGACACCCTAGCGTAAAATAGAAAACGGCAATTGTCATAACCAAAAAAATGGCGACCGTTTTTTTCTTTTTCAACCTTCAAAACACCTCTGACGCCGTACCGATTGTGTTACTCTGTTCAACTGTAAAATCAGCGACAAAAATTAGCAAAATTACACATAAATATACATATATAGTATACCCCCCCCCCGCATATTTTTGTCAATACATATATTGAAAATTTCGTCGAAAAATGAAACATATTTTAAGGTAATACAGAGACTTTTCGATTTAAACTTGCTTTAATCACCCGAGCCTTGTATAATATGGAAAGTATAAAAAAACGGATGTGATATTTTGGCACAGACACTTGCAACGATAATGGCTGTTTTCGCCGTAATAGGTGCGGTTGATAAAATCTTCGGAAACAGATTCAAGCTTGGTGATGAATTTGAAAAGGGTCTTACAACGCTCGGCCCCCTCTCTCTTTCCATGTTGGGTATGATGACAATTGCCCCCGCTCTTGCAGACCTACTTCTTCCGGTCATAACACCCGTTGCCAACCTTTTGAAATTCGATCCTTCCGCCCTTGCAGGTATACTTATTGCAAACGATATGGGTGGTGCGGCTCTTGCAGATTCCGTCGCCTCGGACGAGCTCCTCGGCGCTTTTCACGGTCTTTGCGTTGCATCGATGCTCGGAGCAACAATTTCCTTTACGATTCCCGTTGCTCTTCAATCCTCAAGGAAAGAAAACCATGACGACATCCTTTTGGGTTTGCTGTGCGGTATCTGCACAATTCCCCTCGGTTGCTTCGTATCAGGCATCACAATGAAAATCCCTCCTATTACTGTTTTACTCAATCTCATTCCCGCTCTGCTTATTTCCGTTATCATTATTATCGGTCTTCTCAAATTTCCGAAAATCACAATCAAAATCTTCTCCGTTTTCGGAAAGTTTATTTCAATTCTTATCACCTGCGGTCTTGCCCTCGGAATTTTTCAAACCCTGACAGGAAAAATCATTCTTAAAAACACAGCTCCTCTTATGGAGAGCGCAATGACCGTTTTCACCATCTGCATAACCCTTGCAGGCACATTCCCTCTTATCGCAATCATTTCAAAGCTTCTGAAAAAGCCTCTTTCGGCTCTCGGCAAAAAGCTCAGCCTTGACGAAAATTCCGTTATCGGACTTATTGCAACGCTTGCAAATTCAATTGCAACAATGGAAAGTGCAGACAGAATGAACCGTAAAGGCAGAGTTATGAACCTTGCTTTTGCTGTTTCTGCCGCGTTCGTTTTCGGCGATCATCTTGCGTTCACCCTTTCCTATAATGAGAACCACATCATCCCCGTAATCCTCGGCAAGCTCGTTGCGGGTATTTCTGCCCTCGCCGTCGCAATTATTCTTGAAAAGAAAACTGCAAAGTCGAAATAAAAATATATTCAAAATTTTAAAAAAAGTGTTGACAAATCCGTTTTTGCTGTGTATAATAGCTCTTGTTCTTTAGCGGAATTGTGTAACGGTAGCACGACAGACTCTGACTCTGTTTGTTGGGGTTCGAATCCCTATTCCGCTGCCATAAAAAACGAGACGCCCAATAGGGTGTCTCGTTTTTTTTATGCGTTGACATTTATAATCATGTGAACTGGTTCAAGCTCTTCATTGAATACATCACTGCTATGAACTGAAACAAATAATCACATTTCGGGCTTGCATTACAACATATCGGCAAGCACCCAAAAGCCGTAAGCTTTTGGGTGCTTATTATTGCTGACATAAAAATCGGTATTTCTGCTTTTTCTGCTGTTTCAAGCAACACTTTTCCAACAGAAAACAGCTTATATTTTATTGACTATCTTAAGATTTAGTAGTATTATAAATTAGGTAACTCTTTAGTACAGAAATGATGAGGAGGAAAAACTATGCAATATGATGTTATCGTAATTGGTGCAGGCGTTATCGGCACTATGATAACAAGAGAATTAAGCAAGCTTGATATGAAGCTTGTTCTTGTTGAAAAATGCGGCGATGTTGCAATGGGCAGTTCAAAAGCAAACAGCGCAATTGTTCACGCAGGATTTGACGCCGAAAACGGTTCTCTCAAAGCAAAGCTTAATGTTCAGGGTGCTTCGATTATGGAATACTACTGCAACAAGCTTGCCGTTCCGTACAAGAATATCGGTTCTCTTGTTGTCGCTTATTCAGACGAAGAAATGAAAACCTTGGAGGTTTTGCTTGATAGAGGCATCAAAAACGGTGTTCCCGATATGGAAATCATCGGTCAGGAAAAGCTTCGAGAAATGGAGCCCCATATCAGCGATGAGGCACTCGGCGCTCTCTGGGCACCAACGGCAGGTATCGTAAGCCCCTACGAGCTTACAATCGCGGCTGCTGAAAATGCAGTTATGAACGGCGCCGAAATCAGAAGAAACAGCGGCGTTAACGGCATTGAATACAAGGACGGTATGTTCTCTGTTTCAACCGAAACAGGCGTTATTGAAGCAAAGTATGTTATAAACTGTGCCGGCGTTTTCTCCGATAAGGTTGCAAATATGATTGGTGACACATCCTTTAAGATTATTCCGAGAAAGGGTGAATACTATCTTCTTGACAAAACCGAATGCAGGCTGGTAAATCATGTTCTTTTCCCATGCCCCTCTAAAATGGGTAAGGGTATCCTTGTAACGCCGACAGCTCACGGAAATGTTCTCCTCGGACCGACGGCAACAGACCTCGACTTTGACAGCAAGCTTAATGTTGAAACAACTGCTTCGGGCCTTGACGAGATTAAAGCTTCCGTCAGAAAAGTTATTCCTCAGATCACAACAAGAAACGCAATCACCTCCTTTGCAGGGCTCAGAGCTCACAGGGTTGACGGTGAATGCGACTTTATCATTGAGCCCAGCAAGGCAAACGACCGCTTTATCAATGTTGCAGGTATTGAATCACCGGGTCTTACTGCCGCTCCCGCTATCGCAAGATATGTTGGCGAAATGTTCAAAGAAATGGCTCCGGGCTATGAAAAGAAGGTTGAATTCATTTCAACCCGTCCCGCTCCGATAAAAATGGCAGAGCTTTCTGCTGAAGAAAGAGCCGAAATCGTTAAGAAAGATCCCCGCTACGGACGAATCATATGTCGTTGCGAAGGTATCACTGAGGGCGAAATCATTGATGCAATCAAGGCTCCCTGCGGCGCAAGAGACATTGACGCAGTCAAGAGAAGAACAAGAGCAGGTATGGGCAGATGCCAGGGCGGCTTCTGCGGTTCAAAGGTTCTTGAAATCCTCGCACGAGAGCTTGACATCCCCATGAACGAAGTTACAAAATACGGTAACGGTTCAAAAATCCTTTTTGATAAAACGAAGTGAGGTGAGAGTAAATGCTTAAATACGATCTTGTAGTAATCGGCGGCGGTCCTGCAGGTATGGCTGCGGCGCTCAGAGCGAGAGAATGCGGTGTTCAGAAAATCATCATCCTTGAAAGAGCGGCTACTCTCGGCGGTATTCTTGAGCAGTGTATTCACACAGGCTTCGGTCTTCACTATTTCGGAGAAGAGCTTTCAGGTCCCGAATACGCTTACCGTTTTATAGAAGAACTCAAGAAAACAGATATAGAAGTTAAGGTTGACACAATGGTTACGGATATTCTCTCCGATAATGTTGTTGTTGCAACAAACAATACTGACGGTATTCTGCAGATTCAGGCAACTGCAATTATTCTTGCAATGGGTTGCCGCGAGCGCCCGAGAGGCGCATTGGATATGCCCGGTTCAAGAGCTGCAGGCGTTATGACTGCAGGAACTGCACAGAAATATGTAAACATCGACGGTTATATGCCCGGCAAAAAGATCGTTATCCTCGGTTCGGGTGACATCGGTCTTATTATGGCAAGAAGAATGACTCTTGAAGGCGCAAAGGTTGAGATGGTCTGTGAGCTTATGCCGTATTCAGGCGGTCTTACAAGAAACATCGTTCAGTGTCTCGATGACCTCGGAATCCCCCTCAAGCTTAGCTGTACTGTTGTAAAGACTCACGGTCTTGAGCGTCTCGAGGGCGTAACCATCGCAAATGTTGACGAATACAGAAGACCTATCCCCGGTACGGAGCAATATGTTGAATGCGACACTCTCCTCCTCTCTGTAGGTCTTATCCCCGAAAACGAGCTTACAAGAATGGCAGGAATCGAAATCGACCCCATCACAAACGGTGCAATCGTTGACGAATACAGGCAGACAAGCCGTCCGGGTATTTTCGCTTGCGGTAATGTTCTCCAGGTTCACGACCTCGTTGACTATGTTACTCAGGAGAGCCAGATTGCAGGCGAAGGCGCCGCAAAATATATTCTTTCAAAAAAGGAAGCTAACAACGCTGACAACACCATCCGCGTTAAGGCAGAAAGCGGCGTAAGATATGTTGTTCCGCAGAATATCAACCGTTCAACAGACAAGGATGTTAAGATTTACTTCAGAGTTGCAGATGTTTATAAGGACACAAGCGTTGTTGTTACCTGCGGTGACGAAGTGATTTACAAGAGAAAGAAAAGAAAGCTTGCTCCCGGTGAAATGGAAAATGTTGCAATCAAGCTTGACGACATTGCAAAGCTTTCAGGAAACGAATTAACAGTAAAGCTGGAGGTATGAGATTATGATTAAAGAAATGGTTTGCGTTTCATGTCCTATCGGCTGTATGCTCACAGTTGAGCTTAACGACCAAAACGAGGTTCTTTCAGTTAAGGGTAATACCTGCAAGAGAGGCGAGCAGTACGCAATTGACGAATGCACAAACCCCGTCAGAATGCTCACATCAACAGTTAAGGTAAACGGTGGCAAGCTCCCCGTTGTTCCCGTCAAGACCGCAAAACCTATTCCGAAGGGCAAAATGTTTGATTGTATGCAGGTTATCAACAGCACCGTTGTTGATGCTCCCGTTAAAATGGGTGATGTGCTTATTCAGGACATCTGCGGCACAGGCATTGACATCATTGCAACTAATGAAAACTGATAAAACAGCATAGTTAAAACCCGTGGATCGCTCCACGGGTTTTTCGTTTACTGCTTATTTCTTTGAACTAATATCAACAAGACCCTTAAGGCTGAACTTTGAATCATCAACGCCCTTTTTAATTTCAAGAACCTTCTGAGTTGTAGTCTCACCGTTTTCAGTTACGCTGAGCATAACCCATTTACCTTCCTTGAAATAATACTTCGAAACCGTTCCGTCATCGAGTTCATAGGTTTCGCAGACGAGCTCTTCGCCGTCAACGGTCACATTCTCGCTTTTGACATACCTTGCTCCCGAAGCATCACCTATCGTCGGGTTGATTTGCTGATCGTATTTCATATAAACGCCAACACCCGGCATAATGAAATCGGGTATCACGAGGTAAGTTTTCGACGAAAGAGTAAGAACTCTTACCGTAATGCCCTTAGCAGTTGTTTCAATGCAGAGATCCTTATCCCTTAACATCGTTGTTGCAACCGCAACCTCGCCGTCTACTGTCGTCTGCGTTTTGAGGGTAAAAGTACCGCTTGAAATAATCGGGTCAACAACATCCTTTTTGAACGAGGTTTTAATTTCATCCTCAACCTCTAAGTCGCCTTTATAACTGCCCACGGAAATTTGGAGCACAACGAGAGCATCGCTTGAATTAACGGCGCCGTCTGCGTTGACATCAGCGTATTTTTCGTTGATATCTGCTTCTTTACCGACAGAATGCTGAAGAATCAGAAGAGCGTCGGTGGAGTTTGTGCTTCCGTCAGAATTAACATCACCGACAAGCCTTGCAGACGCCGTTGCCGCGAAGCTGAAAACAAATATCAAAGCGAGCATAACCGAAATATACTTTTTCATACCGTATCCCCTTTCTTTTGCACAATTATATCATACATTAAAATAAAAATCTACACAAAGACAAAAACAATCGCAAATATTGACCGTTAAATTTTGTTATGATATAATGATAAAAAGGAGGTGCGGATTATGGAAAAGAAAAGCAAAAAGAAAATCGCGCCAATCATCATTTCTATATTGGTGATATTAGTTTCTCTTGCATATATCTCAACCTTCGTCTTTTTGATTTTTGCAGATATCGTTATTCTCCCGATAGCTGCAGTAGCAATAGTCGTTTACCTGGGCATCTGCGGTGCAATCATCGCCGTTCTCAGGGAAAGAATAAAAGAAATTAACGGAGGTCAGGAAGATGCAACTCTTAACTATTAATTATGTACCCGGTCGTGAATTCGAGGCTCTTTGCATCGTCAAAGGTTCGGTTGTGCAGACAAAGCACGCAGGAAAGGACTTTATGGCAGGAATGAAAACCCTCGTCGGCGGCGAAATCAAGAGCTACACGGATATGCTCAACGAAGCCCGCGCAATCGCAACTCAGCGAATGGCAGAGGAAGCAATGGCTGTCGGTGCGGATGCTGTAGTCGGCGTAACATACGGCAGTGCCGCAGTTATGCAGGGCGCCGCAGAAATCGTTGCTTACGGCACGGCAGTAAGGTTTAAATAAACCGATAAAGGCAGGAATTCCTGCCTTTATATTTTCCGTTATGATATACTAAGCATCAATATGTTGAGGTAAACTATGAAATATCCTTACAAAAAAACTTCGTTCTACTGTTGTATTGCCTTTTCTATTGCATTCCTTATATTAGAAATGTTTGTTTTTGACAAACCGACCGTAAGAGAAGTTGTCGGTCTAGCAATATGCGTTTGTTTTGTGGGAGCAATTCATGCTAATGATGAGTTCAGCAGATATGTTGAATTATCAGACGACGCCGTATGGTTTGGTTTTTACCGTTTTAAAAAGAAAGGGCAAAAACATCCTGACCCACCGGTTACATTTAAAATAAATTATGAAGATATTTATGTTTTAGAGTCAAAAAAACTGCCTATAATAGGCGTCTGGGCAATTAACATTGATGCAACCGGTTTGCACCAAACCGTAATTTTAGAAAGAAGTTTCGTAAATTATAAGGAAATGGTTAAAAATCTTTGTAAAAAGGCAAAACAACACAATCCGAAGGTTTATATTGACCCTGAGTTAAAGAAATATATCGAAGAATACTAAAACACCTTTTATATTGCAACGGAGCGGATTTTCATCCGCTCCGTTTTTTGTTTATTTAACCGTATATTCAAGTGTGCCTGCAAGTTTCCAGACCTTGTCTCGATAGATGAAAACTCGGATTTATTGTGTCCATCTTCGTTCATCCATGCCTTGCCTGTGAATACTCTGTTGCCGTTTTCATCTGTTGTGAAACCTGAAACAGTTACGGATGTATCGTTCGGCATTTTGAACATCACTTTTTCTGTCTTTTCGTCTGCAACAACCGTTGCCGGGACAGCACCTTTCTTACCTGATGTTAAAGAAAGCTCCATTGAAACAATAGGGTTGTACGGTTCAATTGTGAAGATGTATTTTTCAGCATCCCATTTGCCGTCTTCTTTGCCGCGGACTTTGATTTCATTACCTACGCTCATATTGGAATAGATTTCCCATACTTCGTAAGCAAGGTCACGGCTCATAGCACTGACAACTTCGTTGTCTGCATTGTAACTCGTGATTTTAACATTCTTGTTGTAACGGTCGTATGTTCTTGTACCACCGTCAGGCTCGATAAACTGAATCATTGATTTTCTGCCATTGACCGTGACTGTAAAATCTTTGTGCGTGTCTTCCTGCTGAATGTATGTAACATTTGTAATATCAGTTTCTTCTGTCATATCTTCAACTTCAACACAGAATGTTCCGATAGGCACATTCTCCTCATCAACAGCATCGTTTTCACAATGAACGAGATAGGTTTCACCTGCTTGCAGTTCGGCCGTTACATCAAAATCGAGACCCGTCTCACCGCTTGCCGTTACAAAGGTTTCACTTGTTGCAACACAACCCGTATAATCGCATATTTTAACATTCGGAATTGCTCCGTCAACAAGCTCTGATGTGAAACGATACTTACCCGTTCGATCGGGTACAAATTCAAAAACATTTTTATGAGAAATGTGCGGTCTGTGACCCGGCTTTATCGGTTCAAGATTAACCGCCTCCACGGTTACTGTTACGGTTGACGGAACGAAATAATTAGCAAGACTGTTAAAACCGCTGAGAGCTTCCCTCGCAATACTTGAAGCGTCAGAAAGCTTAATCACAATCGCACGATTTGCTTTGGCATTCATATACATAAACTCTTCTCTCTCTGTATCAAGTCCTGCCATTAACTGCTTTAAGTTTATTCCGTAGTAGAATTTTTCATCTGCCGTCAGAACAAAGCCTTCGTCAAGCAATCTTCCTGATGCAGACTGACTGTAAACCTCGATTTCAACAGCAGCCTTCGTGTCACTTGTGACAGTGATTTTGTAGTTACCTGATTGCTTTGGAGTAAAAGTATAAATCTTCTCCTCGTCCTCTGAAAAAGCAATCTCTACACTTTCACCAAGTACAAGTTCATTCTTTCCAGTTTGTGAAGTTTCAACCGTTGCATACTCACTTGATTCATATGCCGAGACAGCGACCGTTCCGATTGAAACAACCATAACAAGTGCCATAATTACTGATAAAACCTTTTTCATAATAATACCTCCTGATTAATTTGTTGTTTTGACATTCAGTGAATGTCATTTACAATTCGATTATAGCATATAATTTAAATGTTGACAAGCACTGAATGTCATTTTACAGGAGAATTATATGTTTATTAATAAAACAAACGAAGGACTTAACAATATCTGCGGAAAAAATATTTCAAAATACCGAACAGAGCTTAAAATTTCACAGCGCGAGTTAGCCGAAAGGCTTCAGCTTGTGGGCATTGATATCGACAAAAACGCAATTCAACGCATTGAATGTGGCAAACGATTTGTGACGGATATTGAAATAATCGCATTCACGAAAGTTTTTGATAAAACCTTCGATGACCTGCTGAAAAGATAAACGACGAGGAAAACCTCGTCGTTTTTGTTTTTATTATTTACTGAAGCTGACTTCAAGAGGAGCTGACTGAACGCCGTAGGCTGTTTCTGCTACGATTTTTGCAGTATAATTTCCCTTAGCAAGATTGCCGAGACTGAATGTATTCGTCGGAGAAACCGTTGCTGAATAGTAGTCCGGAAGAACCCAGTCCTTCTTAATCTCATTTCCGTCGGAATCATAGAGGAAAACTCTGTAAAGAGTAATCGGCATACCGTCCGTTGACTTTGCCGCAGGAGCAACAAGGCTTACCTTACCGAAAGATTTCTTTACTTCGATTTCTGCATTCTCATCAAAGACGGGAGCCTTTGATCTTGCAGCCTGCTTTTCGGGTGTATACTCACGGTTTGCAGGGTCAGCAGGATTATCGAGAATATATTCGCAGAGAACCTTTTCTTCAGTAAGGTCGATACCGATAAGACGGATGCGGTTGTTTGCATCAACCTCAACTACCCAGAATTGAACCTCATCCTTATATCCCTCGGGATGAACCGTACGGACATCCTCAACAGTAAGCTCTACATAGTAAAGAGCGCCTGTACCAATTGCCGTGAAGTCGCCCTGCCATACTGAACGGGGATCGCTAAGAGGATAATGGGAATGACCTGAGAAGTGAACGATCTGCGGATATTCCATAAATATATCCTTAAAGAAAGCATCGTCCCAGCCCTCAAAATCTGAGCTACCGTAAACAGTATTGTCAACATGCTCGTGATGTGAAACGAAGATCGGCTTGTTCGGATCGTCAGCAACAGCCTCTTCAAGCTGTTCTTTGAGCCATTCACGCTGATAATCGGCATAACGGACACCGTCAACATAAGCACGGGAAATTGTTATAAAGTGGTAGCCGTTGAGAACATAGTGATTATCACTTGATTCCAATTCGTGAAGCTCTTTGAAATAATCGAGTGACTTATAGTCATATGTACCACCGTCATGAGCCTGAGCGATAAGAGGCATAAACTGAGTTTCGGGTCTGATTACGCTGTCCACTGCACTCTTGAAAGCACAACGCTGAGACTGGAGACCGTCATCGGTTGTGTCGCCTGCAATAAGAATACCGTCGAGCTTATTATAATTCTTATCTGCATCTGCGATTGCATAGCTCATTTTGATAGCCTTCTGCAAGCGTCTTGACTGCTCGTCATTAGCCGCCTTAACATGAGTATCGCTTGCTGCCATAAAACGGAGAACGGGAACGAAATCGCTTTCCTCTACGGGAACCTCGGGCTTCATAAACGAAGCACCGAACGAACCGAAGAAGGTTATGATTGCGAGGTAAATTGAAATAATTGTCTTCAACATAAAACCGCTCCTTTATTTTATTGAATTTATTTAATTGTGTACGGTGTTTCATCCTGAGGATCACGGTTCTTATATTTACCGCGAGTGAAATCAGGAATCTCGACAGTTTCGCTGTTATTCTTAAGTGATCTTTCGCTGAGAGCTGTAATGCTCATCCAGGCTGCCATATCGTAAACATCGATCGGAGGAAGAGTGCCGTTTTTAACGGTCTCAACCCAAGCGCGAAGAACATGCCAGTCCATACCGCCGTGGCCTGCTTCCATCATTTCCTTTGTTGTGTTCTTCCAGAGAGGATGGTTGTATTTCTTTTCGTATCTCTTTGCGTTGCCCCAGAAATACTCCTGATCCCATTCGTGGTTTGTATGCGGCTCTCTGTCAAGATAAACGATATCTCCGTCCTCCTGATAAAGACCCTTGAGACCTCTTATTGTATAGCCTCTGCTGTAAAAACGGGGAAGGCAGGTATCGAGAGTAAGGTCGATAACCTCGCCACGCTCTGTTCTTATAAATGTCTTTACGATATCAGACTGAGCAAATTCTGTATTCTTAAGCTCATCGTGCAGATCCTTATTCTGCTTGACATAGTCCTTAAGACCGTATGCGCCTGAGCAAACGGATGTAAGAGAAACAAAACGGTTACCTCTGTTGATATCAAGAAGCTTTGCGATGGGGCCGAGGGCGTGCGTCGGATAGTTTTCGCAGTTTCTTGAAATATAGTTTCTCAGACGGTAGTGTCTGTTCTGCGTTCCGTAGCATACCTCGTTACGAAGGTCGTGAGCGTATTTACCTGAGCAGGCTACGATCTTACCGAATCTGCCGTCACGAACCATATTGTGAATCATAAGCTCGCGCTCACCGTAGCAGCAGTTTTCCATAAACATTGCCCAAACGCCTGTTTTTTCATATGTATCAACAACTTCCCAGCACTCTTCAAGAGTGTAAGCTCCGCCTACTTCTGACGCTGCAGGGATGCCTGCTTTCATAGCTTCGATAGCAATTTTAACATGAGTTGACCAATCGGTTGCGATATAAACGCTGTCAAGACCTTCAAGCTTGAAAATATCTCTATAATCAGTTGAACCAAAGGGAGTTACTCCCTTTTCCTTTTCAACTCTTTTGATACCATCCTGAGTTCTGTCCTCGTATGCGTCGCATACGCCGATAACATTAACATCATCCATCATACAGATTGTTCCGAGCATACCTCTGCCACGGTTACCGAGACCGATGACGGCTACATTGATTTTTTCTTTCATTTCAAAGACCTCGCTTATACTATAATATAGTCAGTTAAATTATATCACAACGAAAATTTATTTCAATAACAATAAAGAAAAAAGCATAACAACTTTTTACATTGGTTGAAAATAAGACACCTTTTTGATATAATGTTACAAGAAACGAAGGTGATTTTATGACAAAAAAAGAAAGAGCATTGCTTGCCGTCGAGGCTCTAAAAAAAGAATACCCCGAAGCAATATGCTCTCTTGATGCGGGAAATGAGTTTGAGCTCCTCATTGCAACCCGACTCTCAGCCCAGTGTACGGATGCAAGAGTTAATCTCGTAACTCCTGCCCTTTTTGAAAAATATAAAACTCTCGAAGACTATGCAAATGCAGAAATTGAAGATGTTGAGGCTCTTGTTCGCTCCTGCGGATTTTACCGCACAAAAGCTCGCGATATCATCGGAATGGCTCAGCAAATTATCGAGCGCTTCGACGGAAAAGTTCCCGACAACATCGAAGACCTGACCTCCCTGCCCGGCGTAGGCAGAAAGACTGCAAACCTCATCTGCGGAGATGTTTACGGCAAGCCCGCAGTCGTTGCAGACACGCACCTTATCAGAATTTCAAATCTTCTCGGTCTCGTTGAAACAAAAGACCCCCTCAAGGTTGAAATGCAACTGAAAGAAATCCTGCCTGCTGAGGAAAGTAATGATTTCTGCCACAGATGCGTCCTTCACGGCAGAGCCGTCTGCATAGCAAGGCGTCCCGATTGCAAAAACTGCTGTATGGCAGATTTCTGCAAATCATCCGTAAATAAGCTTTGAGACAAGAATTGTAACGGCCGCACCTACTAAGGCGGCGCTTAAAAGCCTGACCGCAAGCAGAAGTCTGCTCTTTTTAACCTTTGACGCAGGCGGAATACCTGCATCGCTTGCAATTTCACTTGCCCTTTCACGCAATGTTCCTTCGCTAACAGACGAAAATTCCGGTTTAACAAAGAAAATAACCCTTTCAAAATATTCACACGAGGGTTTCGTAACCTCGACCACCTGATGATTAACTCCCTTGAGCAAAATATGCACCTCTTTATTCAGATTTTATCATTTGTATTGTTCACTGCGAGCTGATTTTTTATTCATAAAAACATGAATAAAAATCGACAATAAATGACATTAAATGGAGTTTAACATTTTTTCGGTGGAAGTGTGGAAAACTTTAAAAATCGGTTAAAAAGTGTTGAAAACTATGTTGAAAGTGTTGATAACTTTCAAAAAAAACATTGATAAATCAAAGTTTTCAACATTTTTTTGCTTAAAAAACAAAAGTTTGTTATATTTTTGTCAATCAATCAAGTTTCCGTGTCAAGCTTTTTTTAAGCAAAAAATGCACAAACTTTTCTGAAAAAACTATCTATTTTTTCTATTTATAACAACCAAAAAACACTTGACAAGTTTTGGTTACAAAAGGTTACAAATTGAATATTCATCTTTTATACAGGTGGTACTATGACAGTAAAACTCGATAAAAATACAATAATATTTGACGGTGTCAGCACGCTGAGCGTCCCTCTGTCCCTTGACTGCGGTCAGGCGTTCCGTTGGAGTGAAAAAGAGGACGGCGTCTGGCATGGCGTTGCCTTTTCAAGAGCGGTCGATATCTCTCAAAAAGACGGTCAACTGATAATTAACGGCACTTTTGATGAGGGTGATGAGCAACTCTGGGCAGATTATTTTGACCTGAACAGGGACTATACTTCAATCTGCGAAACGCTGAAAAATGACGGTCATTTAAAGACTGCGATTGAAGCTTACAGTGGAATAAGAATCCTCAGGCAGGATTCTTGGGAAGCGCTTTGCTCGTTCATTATCTCGCAGAACAACAACATTCCCCGTATCAAAGGCATAATAGAAAGGCTTTGCTGTCATTTCGGAGATGACCTAGGGAATGGCGATTTCAGCTTTCCGACTGCAGGAAAACTCGCATCTCTGACAGTCGAAGACCTCGCTCCCCTTCGTTCGGGCTTCAGGGCAAAATACATAATTGACGCCGCGCAGAAGGTCGCCAACGGTGAAGTTGACCTTAAGAAGCTTTCATACTGCAACATTGACGAAGCTCGTGAGGAGCTGGTTAAAATCAAGGGCGTCGGCGCTAAGGTTGCCGAATGCACCCTGCTTTACGGCTGCGGCAGAGTTGACGCCTTCCCCGTTGATGTCTGGGTCAGAAGAATTATGGCTGAGCTTTATCCCGAAGGACTTCCCGAATGTGCAAAAGGCGTTGAAGGCATCGCACAGCAATATCTTTTCCATTGGAGAAGGAATATTTGACAACCCGAATTTTTCACATTAAAACGGCGGCAGTAAGCCACCGCCCTACGCGCTAAACTCCATGATTCACACTCAAAAAACGAAAGCTCGTCAGCGTAGACGAGCTTTATTGTTTTTATTTAATTGTAAAAGTTCTGGACACTGAATAGTTACTACTATAAGTAGACTCAACTGCCTCTACCACTAAATTATCTGTTTTATTCTTCAATACATATGCGATTGTAACATCAGCCGTATACCCGGCTTTTACATCGTTATACACAGATTGAGAGTTATACTTGATTGCTTCTTCTACTTCATCATCTGATAAGCTGTAGGTTGGCTCTAAAGCAACACCGTTCTGATAAACATTCGTCTCACCCCAAAATGCAGAATCGAAGCTTTTTGCCTCCCCACTAAGTCTCGAATACTCATAGGTAATAACTACAACATCCTCGTCGGCATAATTTTTAGCAATATGAGCTGACTTGATTGAAACCTTGTTCTTCGATGAGCTACCCGAAACTGTTTCCTGACCGCCTGAAAGCTCATAGCCAAGATTGCTTGATCCTTTGCCCTCTTCGTTGTCTTCATCGCTGTTCTCACTGCCAACGATATCAACAACTGCATCTTTACTCTCTCCCGATTCAACACTGTTAACCGTTACGAAATAGGTAATTCCCGAAGATGCCGCCGCAGTTATTACAACTGAAAGGATAATAGGCAAAAGTTTTTTCATTTTAAATTCCTCCTTTGTTTTATGGATCATTCAGTCCAATATCAAAATACCATAGTATTTTATATTTGTCAATATTTATTGGTACATTAGTATTGTAATATTTGACAAAGGAGTGTTATTATGCTGAGCATAAGATTAAAGGAGCTTCGGATTTCTCATAGCCTTACGCAAGTTGATTTTGCGCAGAAGCTTTCTGTCACAAAGCAAACCGTTTCTAATTGGGAAAATAACAATATTCAGCCTTCTATAGATATGCTTGTTAAAATTGCTGATTATTTCAACATCTCAACCGACTACCTTCTGGGACGCGAAACAAATATGCAAATTAATGTTGAAGGACTTTCAACCGACGAAATCGCCCATATCAATATGATAATTAAAGACCTCAAAAAAAATTAAAATTCACTTTTTGCATATAATATAAAAACACATCAGAAGCTCTCCTGAACTTCTGATGTGTTTTTCTATACTATATTATATAATAGCTGATTATTTGCTCTGGTTTGCAGGGTTGCCGCAGCACTTCTTATACTTCTTGCCGCTTCCGCAGGGGCAAGGATCGTTCGGGCCGGGAGCTTCCTTTTTACGGACTGTTCTGCCCTTTTCACTTCCGTCACCTGAGCCGCTTTCGCTTGTTACCTTAACTGCCTGCTCACGCTTTGTATCTTCCTCGCTGCGGATTCTTACAGTAAGCATCTGACGAACCGTTGACTCGCGGATTGATTCGCTCATCTCGTCAAACATATCGTAGCTTTCCATTCTGTAAGCAACAACGGGATCCTGATTACCGTAAGCACGAAGGCCGATACCTCTCTTGAGCTCTTCCATAGAGTCGATATGCTCCATCCAGAAGTTATCAACATTACGAAGAAGGATCATATGCTCGAGACTTCTCATAATCTCGGGAGTAAGCTCCTCTTCTCTCTTTTCGTAGCGCTCGTGTCCTCTCTTAAGAAGCTCTTCCTTAACCTCGTCTCTGTCAAAAGCATCCTCGTCTTCAAAATCTGTTGCCTCAGTTATCCAGCCGAGATATTTTTCACGAAGACCTGCGATATTCCAATCTGACTTTGGAAGAGCTGCTGAGCAATAGAAATCTACTGACTCAGAAACAGACTCATCGAGCATCTTGAGAATTGAAGCCTTGAGATCTTCACCGTCAAGAACACGATTACGCTGACCGTAGATTATTTCTCTCTGACGGTTCATAACATCGTCGTACTTAAGAACATTCTTACGAATTGCAAAGTTCTGCGATTCCTTCTTACGCTGAGCTGATTCGATAGACTTAGAAACCATTTTGTTGGTGATAGGCATACTTTCATCAACATTAAGGGTTGTCATAACAGCCTGAAGTCTGTCGCCGCCGAAGAGACGCATAAGGTCATCTTCCAGAGAGAGATAGAAACGACTTTCACCCGGGTCACCCTGACGACCTGCACGACCGCGAAGCTGATTATCAATTCGACGGGAGTCGTGGCGCTCTGTACCAATGATGAAGAGACCGCCTGCATCACGAACCTGCTGAGCCTCGTCTGCGATTTCATCCTTATATTTCTTTTCAAGCTCTGTGTACTCTGCTCTTGCGTTGAGGATATCCTCGTTGTCTGTATCAGCAAAGCCTGTCGCCTCAGCGATGAGCTCATCCGTGTAGCCCTTACGGCGCATAGCCGCCTTTGCAAGATACTCAGAGTTACCGCCGAGCATAATATCGGTACCACGGCCTGCCATATTGGTTGCGATTGTAACAGCGCCGAACTTACCTGCCTGAGCAACGATCTCAGCTTCCTTATCGTGGAACTTAGCATTAAGAACCTCGTGCTTAACACCTCTGCGTTTAAGAAGCTTTGAAAGAATTTCAGATTTTTCGATTGAAATTGTACCGACAAGAACAGGCTGACCTTTTTCGTGGCACTCAATAACCTGCTCAATAAGAGCATTATACTTTGCAGCCTCCGTCTTATAAACAACATCATCCTGATCGTTACGGATCATCGGCTTATTAGTCGGAATTTCAACAACATCAAGCGTATAAATCTCCTGGAATTCCTGACTTTCCGTCATAGCCGTACCCGTCATACCTGAAAGCTTCGTATAAAGACGGAAATAGTTCTGGAATGTTATCGTAGCAAGAGTCTTGCTCTCGTGCTCAACCTTAACGCCTTCCTTTGCTTCGATAGCCTGATGAAGACCTTCGTTATAACGACGGCCGAGCATAATACGACCCGTGAACTCATCAACGATAAGAACCTGATTGTCTTTGACAACATAGTCGATATCGCGGCGCATAACGCCAACCGCCTTGATAGCCTGATTAATATGATGAAGGAGGGTCATATTATCTGCATCCATAAGGTTTTCAACATTAAAATGAGCCTCAGCCTTTGCAATACCCCTCTTTGTAAGAGATGCGGTTCTTGCCTTTTCGTCAACAACATAATCGCCGTCTTCCGAAACATCTTCTGCATTCTGCTTTGATTCAATTTCTTTAACAACAGTCTTTTTAAGACCGCAAACAAAATTATTTGCAAGAGTATAAAGCTCAGTTGAACGGTCGCCGCGACCTGAAATAATGAGCGGAGTTCTCGCTTCATCGATAAGTATTGAGTCAACCTCATCGACAATTGCAAAGTTGTGCCCGCGCTGAACCTTGTTTTCTTTATAAGGTACCATATTATCACGAAGATAGTCGAAGCCCATCTCGTTGTTTGTACCGTAAGTAATATCTGCGTTATAAGCAGCCTGACGCTCTTCGTTCGAAAGACCGTGAACGATAAGACCGACGCTCAGACCCATAAAGCGATAGAGCTTGCCCATCCACTCTGAGTCACGGCGTGCAAGGTAATCGTTGACCGTAACAATGTGAACACCTTTTCCCGAAAGAGCATTAAGGTATGCAGGGAGAGTTGCAACGAGAGTTTTACCTTCACCTGTCTTCATTTCTGCGATTCGGCCCTGATGGAGAACGATACCGCCGATAATCTGAACGGGGAAATGCTTCATTCCAAGCACACGCCATGATGCTTCGCGGCAAGCGGCAAATGCTTCGGGAAGAATATCATCAAGAGTTTCTCCGTTTGCAAGACGCTCCTTGAATTCAACCGTTTTCTGCTGAAGCTCTTTATCTGAAAGCTTTGAATATTCTTCTTCAAGAGAAAGAACCTTGTTTTTGATCGGCGTAATTCTTTTAACTTCCTTTGTTGAATAGTCACCGAAAATCTTTTTTAATAAGCTCATCTGATATATCTATCCTTTCAATATGCTTTGTTTGAAATTATACGAGTTTCTCATCAAAATTGATTGTGATACTCTCGCGGGACATCGTAAGCTGAGTGTATGTAACCCCTGCCGCATCAAACATCTTCTTTGAAGCTCTGACGCCGTCCGTGTCCCTATATTTATCAGAAAGGTAAAAAACCTTTTTAATACCGCTTTGAATAATAGCTTTTGCACACTCGTTACACGGAAAAAGTGCAACATAAATCGAGCAACCGTGAAGCGAAGCACCTGCATTGTTAAGAATCGCATTAAGCTCCGCGTGGCAGACGAACGGATATTTCGTCTCTATTTCGCTGTTGCCGCTTCTCTCCCACGGGAAATCATCATCACTGCAACCGTGAGGGAATCCGTTATAGCCGACGGACATAATCTTCTTGTTTTCGTTGACGATACAAGCGCCCACCTGTGTGCTCGGATCCTTGCTTCTCTTTGCAGAGAGGAGCGCAATACCCATAAAGTATTCGTCCCATGAAATATAATCGTCTCTTTTTGCCATAAATTTCACTCTCCCTTAAACTTTAACAGTAATATTATTAGCTTTGCCGTTTTCATCATAGGTTGAGAAAAGAATAGTGCTGTCATCTATGAAGCAGAAATTCATTATACTCGGGTCGTAAAGCGAATCAGTTATTATGTCAGCGTCGACGCTCGCCGTGTCGTAAATAACAAGAGACTGTTTCTCACCGTTGCAGAAGAGAACAACCTTTGAAGCTGAAGGGTTAACAATGAATCCCGAAAGCTCTGTGAAATTCGCCTTTTTAAGCTTCATTACCGTTCCGCCCGTAATCTCCGTCATATCGAGAGTTGCTTTGTTGAGAATGTAATTTCCGCTGATAGCATAATCTTCAAATGTGCCTTCAAAGCTTGCAAGAGGATTTTTCTTATCGCCGTTTTTAACAAGGTCGAAACCGTTTTCCGTATTTGCAAAGCAGAAGAAAGCTCCATCCTTTTCACGGACAATATAGCTCGGAGATCCTACGAGCGTTGCCGCTGAATTTTTGTTCGTTGCTCTTGAATTTTTAACATTCATGATATCGTAAACAACAGGAGCCGTTGCTGAGGTATCGTAGTTTCTTCTTGAAGCAAAGAGATTGTTTTTCTTTCCTTCGTTTATCATTGTATCGGTAAATATCGTCCAGTCTTCTCTCATCGTTCCGTCTGCCTGGACAAGACGGTCTCGCTGGGAAACAACAAGTGTCGTTTTGCCTGAGCCCATATCGTATGAATACAAATCAGAATATGTTTTATCAGGCTTGTAGATATCCTCAGCATCCATATCTGTCAGAAGAACATAGTCCGTTTTGACGATTGAATCGTAAGCCTTCGGTTTATCTGCCATACGGACAAACACATATGAGAAGAGCTTTGTATCCTTACCCTCCTGCTTGGAGTTATATAAACCATAACCAACCGTTCCGGCGTCCGTTTTAAGATAATGAAGCTTGACCTTAACATCCTGATAGCTGCATTTTACAACGGCATCTTTAGTGCTTATACCGCTTGTTATTTCAGTAAATTTTCCGCTTGCAAATTTATAGAATTTAATCGTTCCGTCCGGATATGCTTCATAAAAAATATCCTTCTGCTGAGTCTGAACAAGCGGATAATCCGTACTGAGCGTTACGGGAGAAAGAGCGCTGATATCCTCACCTGATGTGATATCTATCGTACCCGTTATCTTGCTGAGAAATTTTTCGTTCCCCACTAAAAAGCAAAACGCAGTTGTCAGCACCAGGATAACAGCAAGAACAATCAAAACTATTTTCTTAGCCTTTGTCATAGCAATTCCTCACTTTATAACAAGCTCAACGGGGCAATGGTCTGAGCCGTAAATTTCAGAATGTATCTTTGCGCTTTCAAGACGGTCTGCCATATCAGCAGAAACACAGAAATAATCTATACGCCAGCCGACATTTTTCTCCCTCGCCTTGAAGCGGTATGACCACCAACTGTAAGCATTTTCAAGGTCGGGGTAAAAATATCTGAAGGTGTCGATAAACCCTGCATCAAGAAGCTCGCAGAATTTACCTCTTTCCTCATCCGAAAATCCGGGATTTCCTCGGTTGGTTTTCGGGTTTTTAAGGTCGATTTCCTTATGCGCAACATTAAGGTCGCCGCAGAAAACAACACCCTTAGATTTATTAAGCTCCGAAACATAATCGCGGAAGGCGTCCTCCCATTTCATACGGTGGTCAATGCGTTTGAGCCCGTCCTGAGCGTTCGGCACATATTCCGTTATAAGATAATAATCGCTGAACTCAAGGGTAATTATCCTACCCTCCGTATCGAGTTCAGGTACGCCTATGCCGTATCTGACGCTTATCGGCTCTTCCTTAGAAAAAATCGCAGTACCCGAATAGCCTTTCTTTTCAGCATAGCTCCAGAACTGGCGGTAGCCTTCAAGCTCGAGCTCAAGCTGACCTTCCTGCATCTTGGTTTCCTGCAGGCAGAATATATCCGCATCGAGTTGATTGAATACATCCATAAAGCCTTTCGTCATACAAGCTCTTATGCCGTTAACATTCCACGAAACAAACTTTTTGCTCAAGACTGCATACCTCCACATTATAATCCGATTATAGAGGTTATTATAACATATTCAATATCAAAAATCTATCTTTATATGATGTTTTTTTGCTTAGTTTACAAAAATTTAAAAAAGTTGAAAAAACACTGGATTTTTTGTAACATATGTGTTATCATCATAATGTCTGAATACGACAAGGATAAAGTTTAAGTATGATAGGAGAAGAAATAGTTATGAACAAGACTCTTTGGACATCTATTACAGCGATTATTTGTGTAGCTATCATTTCTATGGCTATAAGCAGCGGCTTCGAATCAATCAAAACTGCTAAGATTGAAGTTGCAAGCGCAGCAGCAGATGAAGCTATGTTGAATGCAGAAGGCGGCTTGGGCGGCGGCGGTCTCAGCGTTGGCGGCGGCCTCAGCATGGAAGATGAACCCTCAGATTCAACAGACGGCGGCGCAACAGACGGCGGTGCAACAGATGGCGGCGCAACAGACGGCGGTGCAACTGACGGCGGTGCAACTGACGGCGGCGCAACAGATGGCGGCGCAGCAGACGGCGAAGCTTCAGGTCCTAAGAAGCCCACATCAGTTCAGGGTGTATTGGATCTTTACAACAATTCAATCAACGAAGTAATCTCTGCTAAGGCAGGTTATACAAAGAAGAGAACAACAACTATCAACTCTCTTGACGGCGGTGCTCTTCTTAAAATCTCAATCGTTGTTGATATGGTTAATGATTTCCTCGGTTCAGGTACAACTGAGTATAAGAACGAAAAAGGCAAGGCTGAATACCTCAGCAAGGCTTCTCTTACAAAGAACGATCTTTCAGCAGTTGACATTCAGGAAGCAGACGGACTTTGGGTAATAACAATGAGCCTCAAGCCCGGTCAGAGCCAGGCATCAGCATCAGCTTCATCAGACTCAACTCCGATTCAGCGTTCAGGTCTCTATGTTGGTAAGGGTGACAAGAAGGCATTTGACTACAAGAGCAGTGAAAATATCTACACAGCTATCAACAGCGCAGCTAAGGCTGAATCAGCTAAGGAAACAGTTACAACAACAAGCATCACAGCTAAGATTGATCCGGCAACAAATAAGCTTGTAGAACTTACAGTTAAATGGGATTGGAATGTTCAGCTTACAAATGTTTCTTACTCAATCGCTAATGTTAAGTCAGCAAAGGGTACTGCAACATCAACAGTTGTTCTTAACAACATCCAGTGGTAATCACGCTATAAAATGTCTCCCGACGAGATTTCGTCGGGAGATTTTCTTTTCTCAGCAGATAAAGCAATATTATCAGCGTCAGCTAATATAACTGAGGCACCTTCCTTTCGGAGGGTGCCTCAAAACATTTCATTTTGTTTTATAATTCAAGCTTTTTCGTTGCAGAACTGCATATTACACAGAATACCGTTCCGATTACAGTTATTGCAAGCCATGAAAGAACAGTCCCGTTCCATCCGTAATGAGTTGAAAGAAGGGCGAAACCGTATGTTGATGCCGCACTTCCGACATATGTCATAAAATTAAGTATACCCGAAAGAGTTGAAACATTTGAATCATCAGCGAGCGCCGCAGGCAGGAAACAAACGAGAATAAGGTTTATTCCGTGCATACACGCTACTATAAGAGCAGACATTCCGACGGTAAGAATAACAGAAGCGTTCGGGAAAAGCGTAATCATCGCAGACGCCGCAACAGCGCAGATAAAGAAAAGGCCCGCACTCTTGAAAGGCTTTTTGCCGAGCTTATTATAGATGACGGATGTCAACTGGAGGCTCGCAAGGCTGAACAGCTGAATGATAACACTGCTGAGGATTGAAATCTCACTGCCGAGATTGAACGCTTCCGAAACGAAGGTCGGAACCCATGTTGTTACACCGTCACGGAGTGAGCCCTGAAGCATAATTGTTATCATAACGACCAGAAGCAACGGTATACTGATTTTAATTGACATTTTTCCGCCGCTCTTACTCTTCTGATGCATCGGATAAACAATATCACATTTTTTCTCGATTTCAGTTATCTTCATATACCATACCGATGAAATCAAAACGGC
>JAGAVE010000033.1 GCA_017942105.1 Clostridia bacterium
AATTAGCTGTTCACAGCAGAAAATACAACAATTTCCCAATGCGTCCGTTAAATTGGAAATCTCCCGCTGATTATATCAAGGCTTTTATCAACTTCGGCGAAGTTTTCTAATTTTGTAACACATCATTGACAAACCTACAAAATTCAGGCAAAATAACTGTTGACAAAGGTTGACTGTTATGTTATAATTCGAAATACCGCATATTACGGGCGCCGAAAATCGGCATAAAGTGATTAGTTTCCGCCCCACGTAGCGAGTCCATAATAAAGGAAGGTAAGTCAGAATGTACGCAATCATCGTTACAGGCGGCAAGCAGTACAAGGTTGAAGCAGGAGATACTCTCTTCATCGAGAAGCTTGACGTTGAAGCTGACAGCGAAGTTGTTTTCGACAAGGTAGTAGCTGTTGGTAAGGAAGATGGCATTGTTGTAGGCGCTCCTTATGTTGACGGCGCATCAGTAACAGCAAAGGCTATCAAGAATGGTAAGGCTAAGAAAGTAACAGTATTTACTTACAAGCCGAAGAAGAACGAGAAGCGCAAGAAGGGCCACAGACAGCCCTACACTAAGGTTGAAATTTCTGCTATCAACGCTTAATTGCTATGATTAAAGCAAGATTTTTCACGGAAGATAACCTCATCTGCGGTTACGAAATCAGCGGACATTCGGGTTCGGCAGAGGCAGGGCAGGATATTATTTGTGCCTTCGTTTCATCTGCGGCCTATATGGCGGCAAACACAATTTCCGAAATCCTGAAAGCCCAAATAGAAGCAGAGGTTGCAGACGGATATATGAATATCCGCGTTGCATCTAAGTTATCTGAAGCGCAGCAAATTCTTGAAGGCCTGAGACTTCATCTCAGGAGTCTGGCTGGGGATTACCCCGACAACATTAAAGTTATTTAACCACGGAGGTGTCAAAATGCTTAAGTTAAACATTCAGCTTTTCGCTCATAAGAAAGGTATGGGTTCTACTCGTAACGGACGCGACTCTGAGTCAAAGAGACTTGGCGCAAAGCGTGCTGACGGACAGTTTGTTCTCGCAGGCAACATCCTTTACAAGCAGCGTGGAACACACATCCATCCGGGCAACAACGTTGGCAGAGGCAAGGACGATTCTCTCTTCGCTCTTATTGACGGTACAGTTAAGTTTGAGCGTATGGGTAAGGACCGCAAAAAGGTCAGCGTATATCCCGTTGAGCAGTAATCTTTATTAAAAAAAGAAACCGAGAGGAATTATTTCCTCTCGGTTTTTTCTTTTTGTCTGTTTTATTTCTTGGATTTTTTCTTTTTGATTATAACAACCGAAACCACTGCCGCTATACCGACAGCCGCAACGGCGATTATTATAATGACAGTCAGGCTGAGTCCCTTGTCTTCGTCAAGATTCGGGTTTTCGTTTGCATATGTTACCGCCGCTTTTTTGAGAATATCATTTCCGCTGACGGACGGAATGTTTGCCCACTCTCCCTCAGAACCTCTGTAATCAACCTTAGCAAGCTCGGGACAACCGTCAAAAGCATTCTGACCGATTGCTGTCACGGAATACGGAATTCTTACGCTTTTGAGCTTAGCGCAATAATAAAAAGTTCCTTCTTCAATTGCTGTTATTCCGTCGGGGAGAGTAGCCTCTTCAAGATTGACACAGCCTGCAAATGCGTACTTTTCAATTTTTGTTACGCCGGCAGGAATCGCAACCTTTTTTATTCCGGTACAATCGGCATAAGTATTGTCTTCAATAACACTGACCTTATCCGTAATCGGAATCTCCTTAAGCGCGGGACAACGGGCGAATGCCGACTCGCCGATTTTATTAACAGATGCGGGAAGCTTTATCTCTTCAATAACGGTGCATCCGAGAAAAGCAAATCCGCCGACCTCAGTCAAAGACGAAGGCAGGCTGACGCTCGTCAGGCTTTCGGAATTCTGAAAATTACTGCTGCCGATTTTCGTTATTCCTTCTGAAATTTTTATAGACTTTATATCCTTGCTGAAAGCGTACCAAGGAGCTTCTGACGGGTCATAATAATCCGTCATATCCCCCGAGCCCGTAACGGTAAGCATACCCGTCCCTGCATCGAAAGACCATTGCGCACTTTTTCCGCAAGCGCCCTGAGTATCCTGCGCGAAAGATACGGTTACAAACATCATTGCCGTCAATGCGGCAACAAGGAGCTTTGTTAAAAATTTACTGAAACTTCTTTTCAATGTCTTCATCTCCTTTACCCGAAAATTATCTAACAAAAAACAGCTTTTGTCAAGCGTTGGCAAAAATCCATTCCTTTTGTTCAGGAAAAAATAATACCCGAAAATTATTCAAATTTTTCAAATTATCTCTTGCCTATAACTTTTCTATTTGATAAACTAAAGGCAGATAGGCCCTTATAAAGGAGTTGTTGTTATGAAAAAAATCAGAATAGGAATAATGGGCGCAGGCAGAGGAATTGACCTTGCAAACAATCTTAAACTTATCGAAGACTGCGAAATCATCGCTCTTTGCGAAATCGATAAAAAGAGAGCTGATGAAGGTATACGCAAGCTCGGTCTTGACATTCCCGTCTATGAGGATTTCGATGAGTTTCTTGAGTTGAAGCCGGACGCTGTTGTTCTTGCGAATTATTTTCACGAGCATACACCCTACGCAATAAAATGCTTTGAAAAAGGAATTCATGTTCTTTCTGAATGTATAAGCAACGGTACGATGGCTCAGGGTGTCGAGCTTATCCGCGCTTACGAAAAAAGCAACTCCATTTATATGCTCGCCGAAAACTACCCACAGATGAAGTTTAACCGCGAAATGAAAAAAATCTGCAACGGCGGCTCTCTGGGTAAAATTCTTTATGCAGAGGGTGAGTATAATCACCCCGTTGACCCTTACGATAACGGATTCAAAAAATCCCATATTTATTTCCCTGAGCATTGGAGAAACTTCCTCCCCCGTTCTTACTACATAACCCATTCTCTCGCCCCGATTATGTGGGCAACAGGTGCAACGCCGAAAAAGGTCAGCGCTCAGCCCGTTTTCTCTCCCATACCCGAAGAAGCAACAGGAAGATTCGTTGGCGACAGCGCAACGGTTATAACAACTCTCAACGATGACGGTTCTGTTTTCAAGGTAACGGGATGTTCCGCTTTCGGCGCTCACCATAATGCTTACAGAATATGCGGCGTCAACGGTCAAGTTGAAAACCTTCGCGGTCTCGGAGAAAAAATTATGCTTCGTTACAACGAATGGGCAATTCCCGAAGGCAGAGAAGAGGTTAATTTTTACGAACCTGAATGGGATGACAAGGATGAGGATTTTATCGAAAAAGCGGGTCACGGAGGCGGAGACTATATCGTCGGAAGAATGTTTATCGATTGCATCAAATCAGGCAAACAGCCTGAGCATCCCTATGACATTCATTCCGCTGTTACAATGAGTAGCGTCGCAATCCTCGCTCACCGTTCAGTTCTCAACGGCGGAACTCCGCATGATATCCCCGATTTCCACCTTGAAGAGCGTCGTAAGCAATACGAAAACGATAACGACACTCCGTTTTACGGTTCAGACGGCAGTATACCTACTATTCCCTGCTGTTCGAAAACAGATTACAAGCCGACGCAAGAACAGATTTCCGCATACTTAGAAACTCTCAAAAACTGAAAAGGAGAGAAAATTATGAAAGAAAAATTTCACCTTATCGCAAATGCGCATCTTGACCCCGTGTGGCAGTGGCGTGTACCCGAGGGTCTGTCCCTCGTCAAATCAACCTTCCGTTCTGCCCTCGACAGAATGAATGAATTCCCCGATTACACCTTCACGAGTGCCTGCGCAAGCTATTATAAATGGATAAAGCTCAGCGAGCCTGAAATGTTTGAAGAAATCAGGCAGAGAGTTAAGGAGGGCCGTTGGGCAGTTGTCGGAGGAATGTGGGTTCAGCCGGACTGTAATATTCCGTCAGGCGAAGCTTTCTGCCGCCATCTGCTTTATTCGCAGAAATTCTTTAAAGAAAACTTCGGTTTCAATGTAAAGACAGGATATAATGTTGACTCGTTCGGTCATAACGGTATGCTTCCTCAGCTTCTTAAAAAAGCGGGAATCGATAATTATATCTATCAGCGTCCCGACAACCGTCTTGAAAAGCCGAATCTTCCGTCCGATGACCTCCATCTCTGGCAGAGTCCTGACGGAAGCGTCATAAACGCATTCCGTCTCCCTGACGGCTACGGCGGAGATGTTCATAAAGAAAGACTTGATGACCATTACTATAATAAAAAACAGCCGATGATGGTATTTTTCGGCGTCGGCAATCACGGTGGCGGTCCGTCAAAGGAGCATCTTAAAAATGCAGAAAAGCTGATTCTTGAAGGCAATTTCAGATATTCAACACCCGACGAATATTTTGAGGAAACCGCAGATGTTGAAAAGCCCCTTGTCAACGAAGACCTTCAGCATCACGCAAGCGGTTGCTACAGCGCAAACAGTGAAATAAAAGCTCTCAACAGAAGGGCGGAAACCGAGCTTGTCACTGCGGAAAAGCTTGATGTGCTCGCTAACCTCATAACAGGTTCGCCTCTTCACCGCGAAGGGATAGAAAATGCGTGGGAAAGAGTTATGTTTAACCAGTTCCACGACATCCTCGCAGGTTGCTCAATCAAAGAAGCCTATACTGATGCAAAGGGCGCCTTCGGCTACGCAAGAGAAGCCGCGCTCGGCATAAACACTTTTGCGGCGCAGAGAATTTCCTGGAGAATCAAAACGACTGATTTCCTCAATGCCGATGCAAGCGAAATGCGAAACAGAATGTGGTACAGAAAAGGCGAAGGCTCTCCGATGGTCGTTTTCAACCCTCATTCGTTCCCCGTCCGTTCAATCGGTCAGTTCGGTGATCAGGGTGTTTCAAAGGTTCTTGACGCTGACGGAAATGAAATTACCCTCCAGCAGGTCCGTGCACCTTACACAGACGGCGACCATGTTCAGAAAACTATCTTTGAAGCTGAAGTTCCGGCCTTCGGTTACTCGGTTTATTATCTTTACCACCGTAACGATGAGGAAACAAATACATACGAAACAGATCTCATCGCAACAGAAAAAACTCTCGAAAACAGCAAGGTTAAAATCGTCTTTGACGAAGCTACGGGCGCAATCACTTCCTATAAATTAAAGGACAGCGATGTCGAATTTGCCGACGGACTTCTCGGCAAGGCTGTTGTCTGCGACGATTTTGCAAACGACACCTGGGGTCACAGAATTTTTGATTATAACCTCGATATCGGTTCATTCTCCGCGGGTACACTTAAGCTCGTTGAAAACGGCCCTGTCCGTTCAACAATCAAATCCGTTGTAAAATACGGCAATTCCGTTCTTACGAGATATTATTCCCTCTATCGTGAGAGTGAAAAGCTGAGCGTAAGGACGGTGCTTGACCTTGACGAGCAGTATAAATCCGTCAAGCTTTCGTTTAAAACTGCTGTCAGCGAGCCTAAGGTTACATATTCAATGCCTTACGGCTTTATCGAAAAGGCGTCAAACGGTCAGGAAGAGCCTTCGCACGCCTGGTGCGACCTCTGCGACGAAAACGGCAAGGGTCTCGCCCTTCTTAACACAAGCAAATACAGCTTCTGCGCAATCGGGAATGACCTTCGTATGATGATAGCCCGAAGCTGCGCTTACCTTGACCATTACGGACAGCACAGCCGTGACGAGGAAATGGAATTCCTTGACAAGGGCGAGCAGGAATTTACATACGAAATCGTTCCTCATACAGAGAAAATCAACTCTGCGCTTTTCAGAGCTTCGGAAATTCTCAACAATCCTCTGCAGACTCATCAGGAAACGCACCACGACGGCGAGCTTCCGCAGACACTTTCTGCACTGAGCGTTGATAAAGAAAACATCATCGTTACAGCAATCAAGCCTGCCGAGGACGGAAACGGAATCATCCTGAGAATCGTTGAAACGGACGGCAAGCCGACAACGGCAACGGTTGATATAAGCGCACTGAGCGCAAAATTCACGATGGACTGGACAGCTCAGGAAATCAAGACCGTAAGAATCTCAGCTGAAAAAGAGATCAGCGAATGCCTTATCTGCGAATAAACCGAGAGGTGTTTTATGAAGATTGAACTCATAGGAAAAACTCAGACGGTTATGCACAACCCCGACAGTCACCACGGATATTTCGGCTGGCCGACCGTGGCAAGGCTTCAGGACGGAAAGATTGCAGTCGGCGCTTCAGGCTTCAGAATCGAGCATGTCTGCCCTTTCGGAAAGGCTGTTATTTCTTACAGCTACGATAACGGTGAAACATATACTTTACCTGCTCCCGTCATTGACACCCCTCTTGACGACAGAGATGCAGGCATCTGCACATTCGGAGAAAAAGGCGTTATCGTAACATCCTTCAATAATCCTGCTTCATTTCAGCGTGAAAACAATCAGGATAATGCCTATGTACAAAAATACATCGACACAATCACCAAGGAGGACGAAGAAAAATACCTCGGCTCTGTTTTCAGGGTAAGCCACGACTGCGGAATAACCTTCGGCAAGATTCATCACTCTCCCGTCACTTCCCCTCACGGGCCTCGCGAGCTGCGTGACGGTACAATCCTTTGGGCAGGAAACAGATTCGATGATGTTGAAAACGGGATTGAAATCGTAACGCTTGACCCCGAGAGCTGTGAAACACAGTTCGTCGGCAAAATCACGCTTGACGAAGAGGGAATCTTTCTCAACGAGCCGAACCTCATCGAAATGCCCGACGGAAAGCTCATCTGCCACATAAGAGGCGAAAATGACACGGTGTTTACCACCTATCAGAGTGTCTCTTATGACAGGGGCAAAACCTGGACAAAGCCCGAAAGACTTCTCGACGAAACGGGTGGCGCTCCGCCTCACCTTATTCATCTTAAATCAGGTGTTCTGATTTCGACCTACGGCAGACGGAAGCTCCCCTACGGAATTATGGCGATGGTCAGCCTTGATGAAGGAGAAACATGGGAAACCGACTTGCGCATTTACGAAACGCTTTCAAGCGACGACATCGGCTACCCGACGACGATAGAGCTTGACGACGGCACTCTGCTGACGGTATTTTACGCAAGAGATTCCGAAGAAGAGCCTTGCACAATCAGACAGCAAAGATGGAAAATTTTATAAAAAGAGATGGCAGGAATCAATCTGCCATCTCTTTTTTATACTGCGTAAAGGATATTAAGATTTCGTATTTCACCGTCTTTGATTTTATCGTTGACGGAATATGCGTGGCGTTCAAGGTCGGGAGAGTTCAGCTTCGTCAGCCCTTCATTCTTCAGTTCTTCAATGACACAGGCTGAAATTTTTTCAATCAAGCCCTGCTTTTTCTCTGCCTCGGTTTGCGTATTCGGGCTTGAAATCAAATATTCAAGCTCACCATATAAATCGCCAAGCTTTTCAATCTCCCTCATTGCACGAAAAGTCCATTTGTAATAAGGCAGATATTTTTTGTTAAGAAGAAAAATCGCCTTCAGCGCAGCATTCACAAACTCACCAATCGCAAGCTGAGCCGCCGCAGTCTCTCCTCTTCTTAACAGACGGGGATAATTATACTGTCCCGATTGCGCCATAAGAAGAATATTCCCCGCAAGCTTTTTAAGGCGGATATCCTCGGGAAGATATGCGATTTTTTCGCGAAGACTTGTCAGCTCTCCGTTATTATCGCTGAATATTTTTCCGTTCGTCGCCTCCGCAAGAAACTGCTCCTCAATGAAGAACCAGCCTTCGGCAGTGATGTCTGCCGTCTCACTGCCTGTTCTTTCTTTAAAGAATCTGCTTGTCTTTATAACGCCGTGGCGGTTTCCCCCAACAGGGCTGAGCGGACTTCTTTTATATCCCATAAACTCTTTCGGTAGCTTTGCATAGGCTCTTTCAAGCTGAAACTCCGTCTTCGAATCTATTTCATCGGGTATAAAAACGCAGAAGCCGGGCTCAAAATCGTGATCCTGCGAGATTTCATCATCAAAACCAAAGCATTCAGACCCACTTCCTGCAAGACCGAAAGCGAGCAGATGATAAACATCGGCAAAGTTTTCTTTAAAGACCTTTTCACCGTGTTCGTAATAAAATTTTTCAGAAAGTTCAAGACCTTTCATAGATGTCCCTTGCCCTCTTTTCTAAATCTTTTTCATAGAGAAAATATCCGAAATAGCCGAATACGGATGCGCATTTTTCGCAAACGAAAGCGTAGTAACCGTCCCTGTTTTCGTGCTCATCAAAAATCTTCATCGATTTTTCAATATAATCCCTTACGGTCTCTTCGCTCTCGACCGCGCCGAGCTGAGCTTCTTTTGCACTGGCGATATTGAGATATGTTATTGCAACCTCGAGGTCACCGTCATCAGCATTTTTCATAATGCCGATCGCCTTTTCATAAAGCTCATACGCTTCATCATACCGCTCAAGGTCAACGAGTGCGAGCGCCGTATTGTTAAAAAGTCCGCCGAATCTTTTATCGTCGGCAGAAAGCTCTTTTTCATAAATGCTCTTTGCTTTTTCGAACAGAGGCAACGCCTTTTCTGCCTTGCCAAAGGCTTTGTAAACCGTTGCGCAGTTTATAAAGGATGTACCAGCGCCGATGTTGTTTTCAATCCCCATTTCCTTTATCAGGGCAAGAAGATCAGCGACCGTTTCAAGCGCCTTTTCCTCTTTTGAAAGCTTACGGTAAAGCCCTGCAAGCTCGTTGAGAAGGAGGATTGCCGAATGTCTGTCCGCGATAGCTTTTGCTTCCTCCAACCAGTATAAAAGATGCCTTTCTGCACCGTCATAATCGTTCCTGCTGAAATAATCGTCGAGCTTATCAAGCACTCTCTGAGTTGAAATGCGTCCCATTTCCATTCCTCCTGCCTTTTATAAAGCTATTTTATCACATATCAACGATGAATTAAAGAATATTTTTAACATTGGCTTTTCAATAGTATTGTTTTATGCTATAATGTTTCCGATAGAGAAATACCTTTTCTCACTCAATCAACAAAAACAAGGAGAGCTTTGAACAATGAAAAAGATTTTCAAAAAAATTCTTGCAACAGCGCTTTGCATCGCACTCCTCGCTCCCGTCGGTGCGCTCGGTGCTTCTGCTGCGACAAAGGCAGAAACCGAAACTGACTGCAGCGGAAAGTGCGGCCACTCACCCGTAATCGTTCTTCCCGGCATCAACCATTCGCCGACATACCTTTATGACGAAAACGACGAGCCGTTTATGTATAACGGCAACCACCTAGGCGGCACTCTCCTCATTCTCAACGAGGCCGCACTTAATGCAGGTGCTATCGTCAAAGCAATAGGTGCTGTGCTCGGCACTCTTTTATTGCAGACAAACATCTGCCTTGACAAGATTGCTTATAACCTCGTTTCCGAAATCTTCAAGTATCAGAGATGCGATGAAAACGGCAACCACATAGAAAATCTTAAAACAAAGAGATGGAATCATTCTCTTGAATATATGTCTCAGGATGACCTTGACTGGACATACAGAATGGTGCCGATGAAGCCTCTCGTTGACGAAATCGGCAAGGACCATGTTTATTTCTTCACATTCAACCTCGTCGGCGACCCGATGACATCGGCAGACGAGCTTAAGGAATATGTTGAGATGGTAAAAGAGCAAACGGGTCACGATAAGGTTACATTCCTTCCCGTCAGCCTCGGCGGCACTATCCTTACGGCTTACCTTGAAAAGTACGGCCACGATGACCTTGACCAGATCGTTAATGCCGTTGCCTGCCTTGACGGCACGGACATCGTTGCAGATATGATGGCAAGAGAATGGCGCCTTGAAGACGAATACCTCTATCATCAGTTTATCGCAAACATCTTCATTGAGTCAAACGGCGTTCCGACCCTCGGCTATTTAATCAACACGCTTCTCCATATCGTTCCCCGTTCGGGAATCAATGCTCTTCTTTCAGGAGCAATGAGCGCAATCATCGATACTCTTATGGTAAACTGTCCTCAGTTCTGGGCAATGCTCCCCTCATACAGATATGAAGCTCTTGCCGAAAGATACCTTTCGGACAAACCCGTTCTCAAAGCAAAAACGGATGCTTTCCAGCAGGCAAGGCTCAACCTTAAGCAGAATATCCTCGATGCCGTTGCAGACGGCGTCCGCGTTAATTCAATCGCAGGCGCAAACCTCGACCTTGGCGAAGAAATGTATACATATTTCAACATCGTCGCCTCAGCAGAAAAGGTCAACTCTGACGGTATTGTAAACCTTAACTCAACAACTCTCGGCGCAACGGGCGCTCCTCACGACAAGACACTTGACGATATCGACTACGAAAAGAACACCTACTGCACAGACCCGACGCATAACCACATCTCACCCGACAATATGGTTGATACATCAACGGCCGTTCTCCCCGAGAACACCTGGATCTTCCTTGACCAGCATCACGAAGTCGGCAACAACGATGTCGTTCTCAACCTTGCAAAGGCAATCATCCTTGGCGAAGTAACTGATGTTCATTCAAACCCCGAAAACTATCCGCAGTATAACGGCACCTGCTCAACAAAGAGCATCCGCCGTTGGAGGCTTCCCGATGCTTTGAAGATTGATCAGTCAACTCTTAGTGAAGAAGATAAAGCTGAGCTCAACGCAGCTATCGCGGAGGCCGAAGAGGTTCTTAAAATGACTGTTGCCGATCAGGAAAGAGTTGAAGCCGCTGAAGCAAGGCTCAACGCTATTCTTCACAAGGTTGGTGCAGAAGGCTACGAAAATATTGAAAGCGACGAGCCTACCTTCCTTGATAATGCGCTTGAAAGCATAACCTACGCAATGAGCAAAACAACACTCTTCCTTTTGGGCGGCGGAAGTCTTGTTGACAGAATCCTTACTCCCGTAAGATTTCTTATAAAACTTATTTCAGGAAAATAAAGAATCCTCTATAATCGAGTAGGGCGAAATTAATCGCCCTCTCACACCACCCTGCATGCCGTTCGGCACAGGGCGGTTCAATTCAAAATTAAATATGTGCTACTTTTAAGTAGTAGTCGTAGATACTGACTAAGCCTCGCTTGGTCAGTAT
>JAGAVE010000034.1 GCA_017942105.1 Clostridia bacterium
TGCTTCTCCAAGCGGTAAGTTAAGTAAAATTATTAGTTTTCATAGTACTTGTCCTTTCCTTTACTCTGTTTAAGAAACAGCATTAGTGCAGAATACCATGTTTGAAGCCGGTTTTACTTGTATTTTGAGTAAATCCCTTATGAACACTCGCACCATAAAAACAAAGTCAAGAAACACTAGGTGTTCCCTGGCTTTTTTCTTTGTTCTGTATGGGTTTGTAGCTTCTCGAAAAATTTTCCGAATCGAGAAAGTGACGGTTCACCCTATAACTTTTACGGCGGCAAACCGTCGGCAAAACCGACGGCGGAGATGTACACAACGTCGACGAAGAATAAGGTAATGGCTTCGCTCCGTGGCTTGTCAGAGTTTCAGAGTCAAACAACCTTTATGGTGTTGTTGATACCATTTCGGGAGAAAAAATCATCAGCGGATATAAGGGTTATAATTCTGTTGAGATTCCGGGTTCTGTTATGTATGTCTATGCTGTGAAAGCTGACGGTGGAATGGATGTTTACAGAGTGAAATAAAAATAATTAAAGTCCCAATACCGGCCCGCGTTCTCAAAATGCGGGCTTTTTCTCGTTTAATAAAAAGAGTGTAACAGTTAAATAAAATTTTTTCTATTAAAAAATATATAGTTCCAAATATTGTATTTATCATGTTGTATATAATTTTGTTTTATGATACAATGGCGTACGAAGGTTGTGGCTTTTTGCCGTAGCGTATTTTGAATATTGGAGTGATTTTGTGTTTGCCAAAGTATATGATACTCAGATTAAGTTCGATTATGATCATTCGGAAGGTTTTAACAGATATCCTTCGGATATTATGGCTGAATATAATCAATCAATTGAGGAAGGATTGGATATTGAAAAATACAAAGATTTATTTGAGTCAGTTTCAAAAATGGAATCCGGTGAAATTAAAAACAAAATGAGCGATTTGATTTTTGAGATGGTTATAAATTCAGAAATTCGCTCAGACTATAAATATACTGAGCCGAACGACCTTGAAAAAATAAGGTCGCTTAGAAAAAGTTTTGAATTTGATGCAAAGACTCCGGATAAGGATACATTGAGAAAGAAATTGCTTGGTGCGTGGACGGGAAGAGCTTGCGGATGCCTTCTTGGTAAGCCGATTGAAGGAATCAGGAGTGATGAGCTTATTCCTTTTCTTAAAGAAACGGGAAATTACCCGATGTCTCGTTACATTCTCAGTACGGATATCAACGATGATATTGGTTCACGATACAAGTTTTCTTTTAAAAATAAACCATATGGCGACACTGTTGACGGAATGCCCATAGATGATGATACCAACTATACTGTCCTCGGTCAGTTGATAGTTGAAAGATTCGGTAAAGATTTTAGTTCTGAAAATGTTGCTTCTTCCTGGCTTAAATATCTTCCTGTTCTTGCTTGTTTTACAGCAGAGAGAATAGCATTTGCAAATATTGTTAACTGTCTTGTGCCGCCTGCTACGGCTATCTATAAAAATGTATGCCGAGAGTGGATAGGTGCACAGATAAGGGCTGATTATTTCGGCTATATTAATCCCGGAAAACCTGAAAAAGCCGCTGAACTTGCTTTTAATGATGCAAGAATCTCTCATATCAAAAACGGTATTTATGGTGAAATGTTTGTTGCGGCGATGATTGCCTGCGCTGCGGTTACGGACAGCATCGATGAAATAATCTTGGGCGGTCTTGCACAGATTCCTGAAACCTCAAGACTTTATGAAGCTGTTTTGAATGTATATAACAATTATAAAAATGGCTTAACTTTTGAAGAATGTTTCGATTATATACATACTGCTTATGATGAGCATACAGATCACGGCTGGTGCCATACTATTTCGAATGCAATGATTGTTGTTGCCGCATTGCTTTACGGTGAAGGCGATTTTGGTAAATCAATCTGCATTGCTGTTAATATGGCGTTTGATACGGATTGTAACGGTGCAACGGTCGGCTCCATTATGGGAATGCGCGGAGGGATCGACTGCATAGATGAATGTTGGAAGAAACCGATTAACGGTAAAATAGAAACTTCGTTTTTTGGTGTCGGAACTGTTAATATAGAAAAAGCTGTTGATAAAACCATTGAACATATCGGATAATTAATTTGATTTACGGATGGTATTTGAATGAAAAAATCTAATGTTGCGGCATTAATACCTATAGGGGTGTTTGTTGCTTTATATCTGTCATTGGGAATAGTATTTGAATATGTTATGAAAATTCCTATGGGTTTTTATAATGTACCTGTTGTTGTCATTTTTTTGATTGCGTTGCTTGTTTCTATTCTCCAAACAAAGGGAGTATCAATTGAAAAGAAATTTGAAATAATGGGACAGGGCATAGGAGATAAGAATATAATTACGATGCTTCTTATCTTTTTGCTCGCAGGCATTTTCGTTGGCGTTGTAGGCAGAGGCTCGGCTGAAAGTGTTGCTTACTTTATGCTTTCTGTAACTCCGCCTGAATACGCCGTCGTTGTTCTGTTTATAATAAGCAGTTTTATTTCAACTTCAATGGGTACTTCGGTTGGTACGATAACGCTAATAACACCGATTGCTGTTTCAATTTCGGAGGGTTCGGGCTTTTCGATACCCTTGTGTGTGGGAACAGTTGTCGGCGGTGCAATGTTCGGAGACAATCTTTCATTTATTTCTGATACAACTATTGCTGCATGTAACGGTCAGGGATGCAAGATGAAAGATAAGTTCAGAACTAATCTTTCAATTGTTCTTCCTGCTGCAATTGCAACACTTGCACTGATATTTGCGCTTACAAATAATTCTGATGTTATAAATGTGGTAGCAAAGAATTATGATTTGATACAGATTATACCGTATGTACTGGTGCTTATATGCGGAATCGTTGGAGTTAATGTGTTTGTAACTCTTCTGGTCGGAATCGTTTCGGGCAGTATCATCGTTATTTCATCAGGCGCTGTAAGTTTTCCACAACTTCTTGAGGGAATGGGCAATGGTGCCGCCGGAATGTTTGAAACATCTATGGTAGCCATCCTTGTTTCTGCGCTTTGCGCTCTGATTAAATACAACGGGGGATTTGAAGCACTGCTCAATGGCATCCGCCGTATATTCAAAGGCAGACGGAGTGTTCAGTTGGGAATAGGACTTTTAGTCGGACTTATGGACATTGCAACTGCAAATAACACGGTGGCTATTGTTATGGCAAACCCGATAGCTGCTGAAATGGCAAAAAAAGTTGAAATATCACCTGCAAAGACGGCATCGGTTTTGGATACATTTTCCTGCATTTTTCAAGGATTTCTTCCTTACGGAGCGCAGATTCTTGTTGCTGTTTCGGCAGTGACTACTTTGGGATATACGATTTCAGCGTTTGATATAATTAAGAATCTTTTTTATCCTTTTATACTGCTTGTCAGTTCGCTCTTGTTTATATTCATTATACCTGAAAAGAAAAAAGCTAAATAAAATGAAGCAACCTTCAGTTGAGGGTTGCTTCGTCTTTTACCTGTTGAATTGTATCGAAAAGTGAGTTGCCGCTTCCTGATGGTGTATCACAACCGTAGTGCCATACCATAACACCGCCCAAGCCGGATGCAATTGCCAATTGTGTTTTTTCTTTTATAAGAGTCTGAGTGTTAAAACTAAAGGTTAAGCCTGTGATTTCAGAATCAAAATATAAACCGCTTTCGTCAATGTATTCTGCATAATTATTATATGCATACCAATAACCTTCGCCTGTTGTAGGGCGAGCATAGAATGGTAGACCCAGGTCAACCTTAGACATATCGTAGCCTGCAAAACGACATTTGATTATATCTTCAATTGCGTGTATATAGGTGGCGTGGTTTCCTTTATTATCCCATAGATCGTAAGTCATAAGCACGATTATGTCTGTTGCATTGCGAGCTTGTTTGTCCTGGCCGAGATCCCAGCCTGCAACGGCGATACCGATCTTATATTTATCACCTAGTGTTTCGTCGAGGGAGACGATAAAGCTGTTATATGTTTCCCAGTATTCATCCTCTAAAGGATATTCATAATCAAAAAAGATGCCGTCCAGCTCATATTTATCCAAAACAGCTTTGATGTTGTCTTCAAGCATACCGCTTTCAAAAGCATTTGAGTGCCTTTGTGCCTGGTCGTACATCTGCTCGTACCAATCATCAGAAGAAGAAAGACTGCCGGGACCGAGAATTGAAAGATAAAGATTTTTGTTATCATATTTTGAAAGCTTCGATTTTAAAAGCAATATCTTTTCTTCAGCACCGTCGTTAAGATGAACATTTCCGTCCTCATCGAAGGTTGCTATGCCGAAAATGATAAAATCAGTCACCTGATTAAAATGCGAGGTGTCAATTCCTTCGTGAATGTCATAGTCTCGGATGTAAGCCGTGATTCTGAAATTTTCGGATTTAACCGGCGTTTGATTAGGCAGAACTGCAGTTGAGATGCAGGTAATAAAAGAAAGTAAAAGTGAAAAAACTTTTCTCAAAAACATTACAAATTGCATAAGCACCATCCTTTCATAAAAGTATCATATCATATGTTTGTGTGTTTTACAATATATCAAAATTCTTTAATACAAACAAAATATAATTTGTTTGTATGTTGCAAAACGATTGGATTTATGTTATTTTAATAAAAAAGGAAGGTGGTTTTTCGTATGAAAAATGTAAGCTGCGCAATTTACGGTGCCGGTTCGCTCGGAACGGTTCTTGGTGCTTATATTACAAAAAACGGAGGAAAAATTGATCTTATCAACAGAAATAAGGCTCATATTGCAGTTCTCAAAGAAAAAGGAGCTGTAATTAAAGGGACAGTTAATATGACAGTTCCTGTGACTGCAATAACTCCTGACGAGATGAGTAAAAAATATGATGTGATTTTTCTTATGACAAAGCAGCTTTTTAATAAGGAAGTTGTTACTATGCTTAAGGATTACCTTACGGAAAACGGTGTTATCGTTACATTGCAAAATGGTATTCCGGAGCCCGGTATCGCTGAAATTGTCGGCGCTGAGCATACAATGGGCTGTACGGTTGAATGGGGAGCTGCTCTTACTGAACCAGGTGTATGCACCCTTACCAGTGATGCTGAGAGCCTTTCTTTTCATATGGGTAAAATGGAAGGTATTTCTGATGAGCAGTTCAACACAGTTAAGGAGATTCTTGAACTTATGTGTACTGTTCACGAGGAGACGAACCTCATCGGTGCCCGTTGGTCAAAACTTCTTATTAATGCTACATTTTCGGGTCTCGGCACAGTTGTTGGCGGAGTTTTCGGAGATGTTTCGGAAAACAAGGATGCACGAAAAGTAGCAGTACGCTGTATGAAGGAGTGTATTGATGTTGGTCATGCCGCGGGTGCGGTGTTTGCTCCGGTGCAGGGTAAAGATATCACGAAACTGTTTTACTATACAAATCCCGTAAAACGCGCAATTGCAACATTGCTTGTTCCAATCGCAATGAAAAAGCACCGTCTTATTGAGCCGTCAATGCTTCAGGATCTTAAAAACGGTAAACCTTGTGAAATAGATGCAATTAACGGTGTTGTGTGTGAATGGGGAAGAAAATGCGGTATACCTACGCCTATTAACGATAGAATCGTAGAGGTTATTAAAAAGGAACAGGCAGGAGAATTGAAGCCTGAAGCGTCAAATATCCGTTTGTTTGATGATTTACTTTAAGAATGATATTGACTTGATAAAATAATGGTGTTATAATACATACAACAATTTTGTGGAGGTTTTTCTCATGGAACATATTAAGACTATTGAAACTCGTAATCTTTGTGAAAGTGCTAAGAACGGCGGCTGTGGTGAATGCCAGACATCATGCCAGTCAGCTTGCAAGACAAGTTGCGGTATCGCTAACCAGCAGTGCGAAAACACAGAGAAGGACAGCAAGTAATTTCAAAAGATGAATGCCGCCTTTATGGCGGCATTTTTAATATAGAATGTTTTAAAGGAGATCCGATATGATACATCAATATCAGCTCGGCGGATATAATATCGTTCTTGATATCTGCTCAGGCTCGGTTCATGTTGTTGACGAGGTTGCTTACGATATCATTGCGATGTTTGAAAATAACCCGAAGAATAAAATTATTGAAGAAATAAGAAAAAAATACTCTGGCAGAGATGATGTAACAGAGCAAGACATAGAGGAGTGTTTCTCTCAGGTTGTTTCTTTGAAAGAAAGCGGTAAGCTTTTTGCTCCGGATACTTTTGAGCCTGTAGCAGGACATCTGAAGGCAAAAACTTCAGGTGTTGTTAAAGCTCTTTGTATCCATATTGCCCATACCTGCAATCTTAATTGTTCATATTGCTTTGCGAGTCAGGGTAAGTATCACGGTGACAGGGCAATGATGAGCTTTGAAGTCGGAAAACGCGCTTTGGATTTTCTTGTTGAAAATTCAGGTTCGCGCAGAAATCTGGAGGTCGATTTCTTTGGCGGCGAACCGCTTATGAATTTTGATGTTGTCAAGCAGATGGTAGAATATGCAAGGAGTATTGAGAAAAAGCATAACAAGAATTTCAGATTTACTCTTACAACAAACGGAATGCTTATTGACGATGATGTGATTGATTTTGCAAACCGTGAGATGAGCAATGTTGTACTGAGTCTCGATGGAAGACGAGAGGTTCACGACAGATACCGCGTTGATTATACGGGAAAGGGAAGCTGGGAAACAATTGTTCCTAAATTTCAAAAGCTTGTTAAAGCCCGCGAAGGTAAAAATTATTATATGCGAGGAACATTTACTCACGCTAATCCCGATTTCCTTAATGACATCAAACAAATGCTTGACTTGGGTTTTACAGAGTTGAGTATGGAGCCTGTTGTTTGCGCTCCTGAAGATCCGTCAGCTCTTACGGCTGAAGATTTACCGATTGTCCTTGAACAATACGAAAAACTTGCTGAGCTTATGCGAGAACGCGATAAGGAGGGTAACCCCTTTACTTTCTATCATTACATGATCGATCTTACAGGTGGCCCTTGCATATATAAACGCATTTCAGGCTGCGGTTCAGGAACGGAGTATATGGCTGTAACCCCTTGGGGGGATTTATATCCCTGCCATCAGTTTGTTGGTGAAGAGAAGTTTAAGCTCGGTGATATATGGAGCGGTGTGACGAATAAAGAGACAGTTGAAGAATTTGCTTCCTGCAATGTGTATGCTCGTCCCGAATGTCGTGATTGTTGGGCGAAGTTGTATTGCTCGGGCGGTTGTGCGGCAAATGCTTACCATTCTACAGGTACAATCAAAGGCGTTTATAAATACGGTTGTGAGCTGTTCAAAAAGCGAATGGAATGTGCTATAGCTGTTGCAGTGGCAAGAACTTTTGAGGAATAGTTTATGGATACGCCGATTTGCGATTTTGTTCGTTCTTACAGACAAAAAGAATCCGTCAGGCTTCATATGCCGGGTCATAAGGGCAAAACTTTGCTTGGGTTTGAAGATTATGATATAACGGAAATAAACGGAGCCGACAGTTTATATGAAGCGAACGGAATAATAATGCGAAGTGAAAAAAATGCCAGTAAGCTTTTTGGTGCGGAAACATTTTTTTCAACCGAAGGCTCATCTCTATCGATCAGGGCGATGATTTATCTGGCTTGCCTCTATTCATACAGCAAGGGTGGAAAACCGCTTATTCTCGCCGGGAGGAATGCACACAAGGTCTTTACATCTTCTGCAGCTCTGTTAGATTTTGATGTTGAGTGGGTTTTTTCGAAAAATTCCTCTTCATATATTTCTTGCCCGATTACTCCGGAAGAAACCGATGAAAAGCTTTCGACTTTAAAAAAGAAACCCGTAGCTGTTTATATAACCTCACCGGACTATCTGGGATGTGTGTCTGACATTAAGGGGATTGCTGATGTTTGTCATAAATATGGTGTTCTTCTTCTTGTTGATAATGCGCATGGTGCGTATCTGAAATTTTTACCTGAGTCAAGACATCCGATTGACTTGGGTGCTGATGCTTGTTGTGATTCTGCTCATAAAACATTACCGGTGCTTACGGGTGGCGCATATCTGCATATTTCGGATTCTGCACCTGATATTTTTAAATCACGAGCCAAGGATGCACTTGCTTTGTTTGGTTCTACCAGTCCATCGTATCTGATTCTTCAGTCTCTAGATGCCGCTAATAATTATATTTTCAATGGCTACAGGCAAGAACTGGCGGAGTTTGTTGCTGATGTTTCGGATTTAAAAAATAAAATCGTCGGATACGGATACAGCCTTATCGGGAGCGAAGAACTGAAAATAACTGTTGACACAAAGGCTTACGGCTATTACGGCAGTGAATTTTCGTCTTTGCTTGAAGAAAAAGGTTTGGTATGTGAGTTTTCAGATCTGGATTTTGTTGTTTTAATGCTTACGCCTCAGCTTCGTGATAAACTCAAATTGATTGAGGAGGCGTTTGCAGGTATTGAAAAAAAGCCTCCTATCAAGGAAAGGGCTCCGAGCATAGCTGAACCGCAGAGAGCGATGAGCATAAAAGAAGCGTATTTCCTTGAGTCTGAGGTCGTTGATGCGGAGAATTCTTGCGGAAGGGTTTTGGCAACTTCAAATGTCGGATGCCCTCCTGCGATACCTATTGTTGTCTCCGGAGAGATAATTTCAGGTCAGGCTGTTAATTGCTTTAAGTATTACGGTATTGAAAAATGCCTTGTTATCTCAAAATAAATTGCACCGTATGGTTTCATGAAGATACCTTACGGTGTTTGTTTTTTACATTATAACATAAAAGAAAATGCAGAAGAAATGTAGAATGCTTCCGGCGACAACGAACAGATGGAAAACGGAATGAAAGTATTTTACCTTTTTTCCGAAGCCGTAAAGAACGGCGCCGATGGTATAAGAAACTCCGCCTGCGAGCAGAAGCGAAAAACCAACGGAACCAAGAAGTTGAAAAATAAGCTTCCCTGTGAAAACGATGCACCAACCCATTCCGATATAAAGGACCATCGAAACGATTTTAAATGTTTTAAGGTCAATTGCGTTTAGTGTTATTCCGAGAATAGCGAGTCCCCAGATTATACCGAAAACCGTCCAGCCCAGGGAGGTTTTGTATTCTCTTAAGGTACACAGACTAAAGGGCGTATAGGTTCCGGCTATAAGCAGATAAATTGCACAGTGGTCTATTATCTGAAAGACTTTTTTTGCAAGATTTGGTCTGAGTCCGTGATAGATGCTCGACATAGTATAAAGAATTATCATAGTGCTTCCGAAAATCGCAGAGCTGACAACTGAATAAGCATTGCCCTTGATTGCCGAAAAGACAATTAGGAGAACGGTTGCTGCGATTCCTATTGATCCGCCCACGATGTGTGAAACCATATTGAATATTTCTTCGCCTTTAGTATAAGAGGGGAGTTGGCGGTCTCTGAGTTTTGTTCGCATAATAAAACCTCCTATAAATATTGAGTTATCATAACGCTTTGATGTTATAATTATTTTAACTAATTGTCAATGATTTGTTAAAAAAATATAGTAAATCTACTGAAATCTATTTTTTACTTGTTTTATTTTGATTATTTGATATAATGTATAAAAAACAGCTTGAAAGGCGGCTTTTTGATGAACATAATTGTTGTCGGTATAGGAAAGGTAGGATATACCGTTTCTGAACAGCTTTGTGCAGAGATGCACGATGTTACCGTAATTGACACAAACGAAAGTGTTCTTTCAGATACAATTCAGGAGCTCGATGTCCGTGGTGTTCACGGAAACGGAGCCTCCAGAAAGGTTCTTGCTGAGGCGGGAATAGAAGAGTGCGATTTGCTTATAGCACTTACGGGCAGCGATGAAACAAATCTTCTTTGCTGTTTGCTTGCCAATAAACTTGGTGCGAACAGTACGATTGCCAGAGTAAGAAACCCGGAATATAATGAAGATATCAGACTTATCAAGGATAGTCTCGGTCTGACGATGTCGGTCAATCCCGAAAAAGAAGCGGCAGAAGAAATGTTCAGAATACTTCGTTTCCCTTCTGCTAAGAATGTTGATATTTTTGCAAAGGGAAAGGTTGACCTTGTTAGCTTTGTTGCTAACTCAAACTGTAGTCTTTGCGGCAGTGCAATTAAGGATGGGTTTGCAAAGTTGAGAGCAAAAGCATTGATTTGCGCTATTGAGAGAGATAATGAGGTTATAATTCCTAATGGTGACACTGTAATTAGGGAAAACGATACAATAGCGTTGCTTGCAGAGCCGAGTGAGATAACACCGTTTTTTAAGGAGGTAAGTATTCCGGTAACGGGAATCAAGGATGTTATGATAATCGGCGGCGGAAAGCTTGCTCTTTATCTGGCGGTAGAACTGCTCAGGCATAATATTAATACAACAATAATCGAAAAGGAAAAAGAGACTGCGGAAAATCTAAGTCTTCTTTTGCCTGACGCCAATATTATCTGCGGTGACGGAACGAACCGTTCTTTGCTCATTGAAGAGGGCTTGCTTGATGTTGATGCAGTCTGCAGCCTTACGGGAATGGATGAAGAAAACATTCTTCTTTCTCTGTATGCGAAGAGTGTTGCTCCTGAGACAAAAACTATAACCAAGGTTAATAAGATATCCTTTCAGGAGGTTATTCGTTCGCTTGAACTCGGTAGTGTGATTTATCCGAAATACATAACAGCTAATATTATTTTGCAGCATGTACGCGCAAGGAAGAATAATATAGGAAACAACATTGAAACGCTTTATAAAATAATTGATAATAAGGTTGAAGCACTTGAATTTCATGTCAGCGAGGATAGCATCCTTCTTGGAAAAACGCTCGAGGAGCTTACCATCAAGAAGAATGTTATTGTTGGTTGTATCGCGCGTAAAGGTCGTGTTTTTATTCCTCACGGTAAAGATACCTTTAAAGTGGGAGATTCGGTAATAATTGTTACAACAATCTCAGGTCTTTCGGACCTTGATGATATTAAAGGATAGCTTATGAACAGACGGATGATTTTATATATAATGGGTATGCTGTTACTCAGTGAGGCAGGATTGATGATTTTGCCCGTCATGGTGGACTTGTATTATCGTGAAGGCAAATTCAATTGTTATCTGATAACGATTTTTGCCCTCTTGGTTTCCGGCTTGTTTATGATAAGCCTTAAACCTAAGAACAAGACAATTCACGCAAGAGACGGCTTTGTAATAGTTTCGTTCGGTTGGATTTTGGTGAGCTTGTTCGGTGCTTTGCCATTTTTTCTTAGCGGTGAGATACCTAATTATCTTGATGCTGTGTTTGAAACCGTATCAGGCTTTACGACAACGGGCGCAAGTATTTTGTCAGATGTTGAAGCACTGTGTCACGCCAATTTGTTCTGGCGAAGCTTCACTCATTGGATCGGCGGAATGGGTGTTCTTGTATTTATAATGGCCGTTTTGCCTCTTGCAGGAGGCGGAGGAGACCTGCATCTTATGAGAGCAGAAAGCCCTGGACCCGATGTTGGAAAGCTTGTACCTAAATCTCTTTCAACGGCAAGAATTCTTTATGGTATATATCTTGCCCTGACTTTGATTGAAATAATTTTACTTTTAATCGGAGGAATGCCGCTTTTTGAAAGTATAACCCACACCTTTGGTACAGCGGGTACAGGCGGATTCGGTGTGAAAAACAGCAGTATTGGTGAATACAGCAGTTATATTCAGTATGTTATAGCTGTATTTATGACATTGTTCGGTATAAATTTTAATCTCTACTTTCTGCTGTTGTGCGGAAAAATTAAAGATGTACTCAAGAGCGAAGAGCTTCGTGCGTATCTTTTGATTATGTTTACTGCGGTTTTGGTTATTACAGTTGATGTCAACGATTTTTTTGCAACGGGTGCTGAATCTTTCCGGCACGCCTTTTTCCAAGTAAGCTCAGTTATGACTACTACTGGATTTTCAACAACTGACTTTGACCAATGGCCTGATCTCAGTAAGGTTATATTGTTGATTGTAATGTGCATTGGTGCCTGCGCCGGAAGCACAGGCGGCGGTGTTAAGGTGTCCAGAATTATTCTTGTTTTCAAAAATGCAAGAAGAGAGCTCAAACGGCTTTTGCATCCGCGCAGTGTTAATGTTGTCACCTTTGACGGTAAGAGGGTCACGGATGATGTAATGCAGGGCACGAGCGTATATATGTGTCTGTACTTTGTTATACTCGCTGTGTCCGTTTTGCTTGTTTCTTTTGACAGTGTAGACATTGTAAGTAACTTTACGGGAGTTATTTCAACGCTGAATAATATCGGCCCCGGTCTCGGAGCGGTAGGCCCTACAGGTAATTTCGGCGTTTATGGATGGTTTTCAAAATGTGTGTTTATAATAGATATGCTTTTCGGAAGACTTGAAATTTTCCCGTTATTACTTCTCTTTTCAAAGAAACCAAAGTCGAGAAAAAACACATTATGATTAAAAGGACATTCGGTTTTTATTCCGGATGTCCTTTTGAAAAATTATTTAAATTTATTTTATTAAAACTGTTGACAAATCATTTTTTTGTGGTACAATAATCAAGCATCCGGGTGTAGCGCAGGTGGTAGCGTGCTTGAATGGGGTTCAAGAGGCCGTGAGTTCGAGTCTCGCCACTCGGACCATAATAGTCACAGAAACGCAAGTTTTTGTGGCTGTTATTTTTTTTTGCGAGACTCGAACTCGATCGTCCATCTCGTGTCGGTTCGCCAAAGGCGGAGACACGAGGGACATAAAAAGAATGACACATTCACTGCCAAAAGGCAGGGGATGTGAGTCTCGCCACTCGGACCAGATACGATAAATCCGAACACTTTTACCGTTATCGGTGAAGCGTTCGGATTTATCGTTTTTATTGAGCAATAATTTAATACTTAAAACTTTAAACTCCTCCTGTAAAATTGAGTAATATCAATTTACAGGGGGAGTTGTTTGCTTTTTACTGTTTAATTTTATTCACAAGCGCCGTCAGTTCATACCTGCTGTGGACATTCAGCTTGCGGTAGCTAATTTTTGAGTGAGCATTGATTTTATGAACGGAAATAACCGGCATTTTTGCAATGTCGCCGTTACTGTAACCTCTCTTTGAAAGAACAGAGAGAACGATTTCAGCTTTAACATCTGCACTGACTTCAGTTTGTTATTTCATGTTTGTCAAGCGGTAATTGTTTACAAGGGCGGCAAGCTCCAAACGGCTGTGAACCTCAAGAGCAATATAGATATCTTTCACATAGTCTTTAACAGTATGCTCGGAGATAACGAGGGTTTTGGCAA
>JAGAVE010000035.1 GCA_017942105.1 Clostridia bacterium
CAGGACAAACGGTTTATGTTTACGATAAAGACGGAAATGAAAAAGCAAAATTTAAAGATTTAATCTATGCATACAATGCTGAAATATCACCCGATTCAAAAACACTCGCAGTCAAAACAACTGACGGAAGATTTGCGGTATATTCACTTGAAGAAATGAAACTGGTAAAAAAGTTCCGTTTTTCAAAAGTTGATGGTGGACATCATGAAGGTTTCTGCTTTTCTGCTGACGGAAAGTTTTTATTTAATCTTGAAAGTCACGGTGACGGATTCGAACATTGTCTGTCTTTATATGAGACTGAAAATTTCAGTTTGGTAAAACAGTTGTTTTATGGTAAAGAAATGTATTTTTCTTTTATTGAGTTTGATAGTGATTTTGAGTCTTATTTTGTTATAGGAATTTTATATCGCAAATTCAGAAAGAACAAATATTTTGCGGCTGAGTTCAAAGATGATGAATTGAAAAATGTAACCTATATAAAAGAGAAGGAATACGATTTTTATAACAAATTCAAATCTCTTGAAAAAAGCGGTTTCACAAAAAAGCAATACAGATGGTCTTATATGGAAGAAAGTCTCGAAAATTTATCTTCGCAGACACGAAAGATTTCAGATTTAATTAAAAGATAGTCAGGAGTTATTAGTTTTGTATTACACAATGGTTATGGCGGCGGTCGTAATGTTTGGTCTGCAGTTTTTCTGCAATCAGCAATACGAGCGCGAATGTAAAAGCAGCTTCACATCTTCAATGATGTTTATTTTTGGTGGAGCATTGGCAGGTCTCGTTGTTTTGTTTATTGTAAACGGCTTTAAGTGGGAGTTTACTCCGTTTACCTTGTTTATGGCTTCGCTTGCAGCGCTTGACGGAATGATTTTTAATTTCTGCAGTATGAAAGCGCTGGGCAAAATCAATCTTTCTCTTTATTCGCTTTTCTCTATGCTTGGCGGAATGGTGCTGCCTTTCTGCCTCGGTGTTTTCTTATTTGACGAGAAGTTCACTCTCGGCAAGGCAATCTGCCTTGTTGCAGTTATTGTTGCGTTGAGTCTGAGCGTTGAAAAGGGCAAGAGCAAGGGTGGCACGATTTATTACATAGGTGTTTTTGTTTTCAACGGTCTTTCGGGCGTTATTTCAAAATTCTTTCAGGCAAGTGATTTTGCAAAAACGAGTGAGGCAGCATACTCCGTATGGACGGCTGTTGTTACGGCAGTTATTTCAGGTGTATCCCTTCTTTTCTCGTTCAGAAAATCTCCTATAAAACTGAGCCTGAAGGCTGTTTTATGTATGTCGGGTAACGGTATTCTCAACCGTGTTGCAAATTATCTTTTATTGCTTTCGCTTGCGTTTCTTCCTGCCTCGGTGCAGTATCCGATGATAACGGGAGGCGTTATGATAGTCTCAACTCTGCTGAGCTATTTTACACCCAACAAACCGAAGGTAAAGGAATGGATTTCTATCGCACTTTCTTTTGCAGGAATAATGGCGATGATTCTGATTTAAAGGCGGTGTTCCTATGGATCTGTATATAATAAGACACGGCGAATCTCAGGGAAATGTCGGAAGTAATGTTGAAAATCCTGAGCTTACTCAGCTTGGCAGGAAGCAGGCTGAGCTTCTCGCGTTGCGTCTTAGAAACATTAAGTTTGATGTGATCCTTTCAAGCCCATTGAAAAGAGCGGTTCAGACGGCAGAGCCCCTGGCGTCCCTTCGCAATCTGCCGATAACGGTGATGGATAATCTTTACGAGGTCGGAACTTACGGTGAAGAAACGCTTTCTGAAGTTCAGGAGAGGGCGAAGAATGTCGTCAGCGAAATCCGTGAGAAATACGGGGATAAAGAAAATGTAATTGCCTTTGCTCACGGAACATTTAATAATCATTTTATCAAAGCTGCCTGCGGAATTACGAGCGGTGAGGACTTCAACTTCTGCCAGGAAAACACGGGTGTAACGATCGTCCGTTTTATAGTCGATGACGGTCAGCCGAGGATAAAGCTTGAACTTGCAAATTGTGGAAAACATCTGGAACAATATAAGGCTTCAATTTGAGGGGTGAATAATCATAAAATAAACCACCGATTTTTCATTTTTTTCATAAAATCGGTGGTAATTTTTATTTATCAAGAATTTTTAAAATATCGGGAAACGGTTCAAGGCTTCTGCGAAGGATTGAGTGCATCTGCGCAATCGCAATGCCGTAGTTTACAATCGGCACGCCTGCCTCTTTTGCCTTTTCAATTCTTCTCTGCATTTCCTTTTCATTGAGCATACAGCCGCCGCAGTGAACAATGAGTGAATACTCTGAAATATCATCGGGGAAATCTCCGCCCGATGTGAAATGAAAATCAGGCTCGGCTTTTGAATATCCCTTAATCCAACCGGGCATCTTGACCGTGCCGATATCATTGCACTGCCTGTGATGCGTGCAACCCTCGGAGATGAGAACCTTGTCGCCGTCTTTGAGCTTGCCAAGCTGAGCGGCTCCGCTTATGAGCGCTGCGAGGTCGCCTTTATACCTTGCAAAAAGGATGGAAAACGAAGTCAGCAGAATGTCATCGGGAGTGTCCTTGGAAACCCTGCCGAAAGCCTGGGAATCCGTTATAACGAGCTTCGGCTTTACTGCGAGAGCCTTTAGTGTTGATGTAAGCTCCGTGTCCTGACAGCAGACAACTGCGCAGTTTGCATCAAGAATATCCCGTATCGTCTGCTGCTGGGGGAGGATAAGCCTGCCCTTGGGAGCGGATTCGTCAATCGGAGTTACGAGAACAACGATATCTCCATCATCAATAAGGTCAGCAACGATCTGCTTTTTGTTTTCAACAGTTTTTGAAAGGCTGCCGATTCGGTCTTTTAATTCCTCAATATTTGAATTTTTGACAGCGCTGACATAAATTGATTTTTCATCGTCACACGGAGTGTCTTTCAGAAGATCCGACTTGTTATAAACGATGAGATAGGGGAGCTTTCGCTCTTCAAAAAGTCGAATCAACTCTTTGTCAGGCTCGTCAAGTCCTTTTTCGCCGTCAACAACGAGAATTGCAATGTCTGTTTTCGCAAGAATCTGCTTTGTCTTTTTTACCCTCAGCTCACCGAGCGTGCCTTCATCGTCAATGCCGGGGGTGTCGATGATAACGACCGGACCGATGGGCAGAAGCTCCATAGCCTTTTTAACGGGGTCGGTCGTTGTTCCTTTAACAGATGAAACAACAGCAAGCTCCTGACCCGTAACAGCGTTTACGACGCTTGATTTACCTGCGTTTCTTTTGCCGAAAAAGCCGATGTGGACTCTTTCGGCAGAAACGGTATCGTTAAGTCCCATAACGATCACCTCTTAAAATCTGAAATCTCTGCGGTTTGAATTTTTTATATCTTCAATATTTTGCTCGGCGATTTTTCTTACCTTTTCTTTCGGAATTCGTTTGAGCTCTTTTTCAATCATATCAAATCCCGTTTTCTTTGTCCATTCGGCGGCATAGTCCGTAAGGTATTCTGTAAGAGTCATAAGTGCATTGGGGTGGCAACAGTTAAGAATCTGCCCACTCTTGCAAAGGCTCATAAAGCGGTCTCCGGTGCGTCCTTCACGGTAGCAGGCTGTGCAGAAAGAGGGAATATGGCCGTTTTTCATAAGCCAGTGAACAACCTCGTCAAGAGTACGCTGGTCAGAAACATCAAACTGCTCTGTGTCGTGCGGTCTTTCCTCCTGAGTGTAACCGCCGACGGATGTTCTTGAACCGCCGCTGACCTGAGAAACGCCGAGACGAAGGAGCTTTGAACGGACTTCTTCGCTTTCTCTTGTTGAGATGATGATTCCCGTATAAGGAACGGCGAGGCGGATACAAGCTGTGATTTTAGCAAAGATATCGTCTGAAATTGAGTTGTCAAATGCATTCGGGTCAATGTCGTCTGCATGCTTGATTCGCGGAACGCTTATCGTATGAGGGCCGACACCATGAACAGCTTCAAGATGCTCCGCGTGCATAAGAAGACCTGCAAATTCATATTTGTAAAGCTCAAGACCGAAGAGAACACCGAGTCCGACATCATCGATGCCGCCTTCCATCGCTCTGTCCATCGCCTCAGTATGGTAAACATAATCGCTCTTGGGTCCTGTCGGATGAAGCTTTTCGTAGCTTTCTTTGTGATAGGTTTCCTGGAAGAGGATGTATGTGCCGATGCCTGCATCCTTAAGCTTGCGATAGTTTTCAACTGTTGTAGCGGCGATGTTTACATTAACTCTACGGATTGCGCCGTTTTTATGGTTAACGCTGTAAATCGTGTTGATACATTCGAGGATGTATTCGATCGGATTATTTTTCGGGTCTTCGCCTGCTTCGATTGCAAGGCGCTTGTGACCCATATCCTGAAGAGCGATAACCTCGGCTCTGACCTCTTCCTGCGTCAGTTTTTTTCGGGCGATGGTTTTATTCTGCCTGTGATATGGGCAGTAAACGCATCCGTTGATGCAGTAGTTTGAAAGGTAAAGCGGAGCGAAAATAACAATGCGGTTGCCGTAGAAAGCAAGCTTGATTTCCTCAGCGATTGCGTAGATTTTTTCAATAACTTCAGGAATTTCGCAAGCGAGAAGAACTGATGCTTCGCGGTGAGTAAGTCCTGCGCAGACGCAACCTGTCTCCGTTTTTTTTGGACGGGCTTTTTCGAGGATTTCCTCGATGAGTTCAAGGTTGTTTTTATTTGCTTCGGCATATTCGAGAGTTGCGCGGATTTCTCCGTCGTGGATAAACTCCTGAGCTTTCAATGATTTAGGATTATATTCAGCCATTATATACATCTCCTCTTCCGGTTACGATTTCGTAGCCGATTTTTTTAATTCTTTTTGAAAGATTTTCTTTACTCTGCGCAGATTCATCTCCGTCAGAGAGTTTGTTGTTATAAAGCTCATATTTTTTTCTGACTGAGCTTGGTGAAAGATTTGGCATAACTACATTTGCGCCTGAAAGAATTCCTTTTTCTCGTCCGTTACCGTCAATTGTGCCGAGTGCCGTTGTAGCAGGCAGGAGTACGGGAGGATGAATAAGACGGATAACGGAAAGCAGATAGCAGGTAAGCTCTGCCGAGCCGCCTTTTTCATTTGCAAACGGAGTTTCGCTATGAGGCACAAACGGCCCTATGCCACACATATCAGGCTTGAATTCTTCAATAAATTTCAGGTCTTTTGCGAGCATTTCCGTTGTCTGAAAGGGAGAGCCGACCATAAAGCCGCAACCGGTTTGGAATCCGAGTTTCCTAAGATTTTTAAGGCAATTCATTCTGTTCTCGAACCGCATTTCCTTGGGATGAAGCTTTGTGTAATGATTTTCGTCTGCTGTCTCGTGGCGAAGAAGATAACGGTCAGCACCTGCAAGCCGAAGTTTTTTGTAGCTTTCCTCACTTCGCTCACCTAAAGAGAGGGTAACGGCGCAATCGGGATGATTTTTTTTGATTTCTGCAACAATGTCGCAAAGAATATCATCATTAAAATAAGAATCCTCACCACCCTGAAGCACGAAGGTTCGAAAACCTAATTCATATCCCTCAGCGCAACATTCAAGGATTTCCTCCTTTGAAAGACGGTAACGGTCACACTTTTTATTTGACCGCCTGATTCCGCAATAGAGACAATCGTTTTTGCAAAAATTGCTGATTTCAATCAATCCTCGGATAAAAACCGTATTTCCGTAAATCTCTTTTCGGATTTTGACTGCCTTTTTTCTAAGAATTTCAGCAGCTTCCTCGTTTCGGTTTTCGATGAGAAACTGATACTCTTCAAAAGAAAGGGATTTTTCCTTTTCAAGCTTTTCGATAAGAGAAAGAAGTTTATTCATTCGTAATCACACCTGAATAAGCTGTCTTCACGCTGACACCGTCAAGCCTTCCGATTTTACCTGAGAGGGCGGCAATAGTATCCTGAGGGGCGTCAATCGCGATGCTTATGATATTTATATTCTTTTCTCGGTAAGGAATTCCCATCCTGCCGATGATGAATTCGCCGTAATCGTGCAAAATTGCGTTGAGCTTTTCAACGGTGTCGCCCTTTTCAACAATAATGCTCATAACTGCAACTCTTGTTTCCATAGTTACCTCCAAAACAAAATACCGTACCCCGGGAAAAGGGTACGGCAAGACAAATTTTTCTTAAAATTCAGCCGTCACCTTTCACTCAGAAATAAGTCTTTATGTCAGGTACAAACTTTGTATATTGATTATACAGTCTCTGAATTTAATTGTCAATATGAAATTGTTTATTTTTTGTCAATCTTTTACACCCAGTTGAAAGGAGCGTCTCCTGCGCCGATTTCAAAGTGCAGTTTTGCGATTCCAAGGTCGATTTTTGCATAAAAACCGAGGAGCGTTTTCGCTTCGACATTGTTACCGTCAAGATAAAAAACAAATTTTTGCTGGTTGATGGCGGTCGGCGCAAGCATGACGGCCTCCATTGCTTTTTTAAACCAATCGGGAGTTTCGTCGCCTTTGATTTTGCAAAGCTCTTGCATCGGCTTTGTCGCGCGGGGATGACCCTGAGTCTGACCGTAGCCCAGAGCGATGACGATGAGAAGCTTCTCTCCCTTTTCTGCATCGTAAACTATTTTTGATTTGTTGTAAGTCAGTGCTACCCAGCAGGTGTTAAGTCCGAGCTGCTGAGCGTGAAGAACGATTTGCTCTCCGTAATAACCGCATTTTTCTTCGTCCTCTTTTTTGCCGACGAAGGTTATGTAATTCTTGCAGTTTTCGAATTTTCCGTATGTTGCCATACCTGAACCGAAGGCTTCAGGCTCATTGAGCTGAAGTGTGATTTTAATGCCGCTTTTTTCAGCCTTGTCTTTGATGAATTCCTGCAGGTTTTCGGCAGCTTCAGCTTCGATGGGTTTATCCTGATATTTACGGACGGAATGACGCGCTATTATCGCTTCGTTAAGATTCATATCGGCACCTCCTGAACGGATATTTCTATTGTAGCATAATGCAATGTAAAAATAAACAATTATTTGTAAAACAGAAAAATAAATTTTCATTGCAGTGAATTTGAATATTTGATATAATATGTTAAAGCTTTTCGAAAGGGGATTGTTTGATGGGCTTCTTTAAATCAATTGTTGCAATTTTTACTGCAATAGTAACCTTTTTCTCGACGGTTTGGAATGCCGGGATTGAAACTTTTAATAATTATACCTTTACGGTTGATACTGCTCAGCTTGGTGATGTTCTTGTTAACCCTGCGAGCAATGTCAATGTCTGGTCAATTCAGGGCAACCCGTTTGTTGGAGTAAAGGTGAACGAGGAGAATAATATTTTCGAATTCGTCGAGTATGTTCAGCTTATGCAGTGTACGGGAGGCAACGCAGACCGTGACCTTTTCGTTGATCCGTACGATACAAGCGTTCTTGATGATTATGATTTTACAAAGCTCATAAACAACTGCAGGGGAATTCTTGAGCTTGGTGCAAAGCCGATGCTTAAGCTTGGCAGCGTTCCGATGAAATACTCCTCTCAGGCTCTTGCGGGTGAAGATTTCGGTACGAATATCTATCCTCCCGATGATTATGATGTTTATTATAATTATATTGCCGCAATCGCTCAGGCTCTTGTTGATGAATTCGGCAGAGAAGAGGTGCTCTCCTGGCGCTTCGGTGTTATGACGGAGTTTGAAAACAGCCAGTGGTTTATGGCTGTCGGCGGCGATCCGGATGAATCGGCTGTCGAATATTGCAAGCTTTATGACTATACCGTTCAGGCTCTTATAGATGTTATCGGCGAGGATGTTTTTGTTGGCGCGCACGCGATGGTGGTTACGGAAGGTCTCTGGGATGAGAGAACATTTATCAAACATTGTGCGAGCGGAACAAATTATAAAACAGGTGAAAAAGGAAGCAGGATATGCTACCTCGCAGCTTCGTTCTATGATTATTCGCCGGGTGAAGAGACGAGCGGAATGAACTTTGAAAAAACAATGAAGCATCTTAAAAAAGCTGCGGATAAGGCCGGCCTTGAAAATCTTATTTTCGGCGTTGATGAAGGCAGACTTCTCCGCGGAAACAACAGAGGCTCGGACGATAATCAGCTTTTCACCCGAACGGTCGGCTTCACATATCAAGCGGCTTATGACGCAAGAATTTACCGCACAATGTTTAATAACAACATCAACTACTTCTCTTCGTGGTCATATCTTTCAGGCGGATTGCTTTCGGGAAATCCGACCGTGAGCTACCATGTTGCAAGAAATGCCGCAAAGTTTGACGGTGCAAGACTTGCAAAAACGAAAACAACATACCGTGCACTTTTCCCCAATATTGAGGTTGAAGCAGTTTCGGCATATAATGAAGAGACAGATACCGTTCACATTATGGCATATAACTTTAAAAACGATACCGATTATCAGAATAAAGCAAAAGTCAAATTTAATGTGAAAGTGCCTCAATTTGACTGTGAAAAGGTTCAGATAACGGCTTATGTTATTGGCGACGATTGCAACTACTTTGATGAGTGGCAGGAGGACAGGGTGAAATACGGTATTGGCGACGATTGCTTCGCGTGGTCTCCTGATGACCCTGAAATCGGAAACGGAACAACGCTTTCTGCAGGTTGGGCAAGAGACATTTACTTTAACGAGCTTGAACCGAAATATGCTGAGTGTTCACGCCTTGAGCCGCAGACATTTACAGCTGACATTAAAAAAGGTAAGGTTAAACTTGAAATAGAGCTTGACCCGAACGCAGTTGTGTTCTACGAAATAACACCCGTTAAATAAAAGATAGCCGTCAGCTTAATGCTGACGGCTTGATGCTTTTATATGATGTAATTTACGGTCTTTATTATTTCAGAAAGAAGGTTTTTATCAAAATTTTCAAAATCCGTAATCGTGATTTTCTTTCCGGTTAAGGAAACGAACCAGACGGCAGCGGCGGCGAATCTGCCTATATCATAGGTCAGATGATAACCGTCGCGGCAGAGGGATGCTCCGCCGTTCTGATAATCGAAGGCTGTGCAGTTTTCACGCAGATATTGAATAATGTCACCCGTGGGGATGATTTTTGTATTAAGCTTTTTTGAAATTTCTTTCGTTGTCGCCTGAATTCTCAGGTGCATTTCCTTCTGATTGCATCCGTAATTTGCAAAGCCCGGATGCACCGTGTCAATCTCATAGGCCCAGGTACGGTGCAGATAGATTTCAGCATCAGGCAGGGTTGATTTTACTCTTTCATAAAGGGAAGAAATATAAGGCTCATAGCTTTCGGGAATACCGCTTAAATCGCTGACCTGCTGAAGAGTGACGATATCCCAGTTGTCACGGTGAAGCGCTTCGTCAATGCTGATTTTTTCCATTGCCTCGTTACCGTTGACCTGATAATCATAGAAGGGGTTGTTCTCAAGAGCATTTCGCCAATGCGTCTCAAGGCTGCAGCCTCCTATGTAGAGATTAGCAGTCGAAATATCAACACCTTCAAGCTGCGCGAGGGAATGAAGCCAACGCTGAGCGTCTTCGGAAAAACTGTTTCCGATTGAAAGGATTTTCATTGCTTTTCTCCTCGCTTATCGAGATTTTTGTTTCTGAAGTAGAGGATAAGATCCGTGCCGACCATCAGAAGATTCAGAAAGTAAAAGAAAAGTACATACCATTTTTCGCTGATTGATGCCATATATGCATCGTTGAGGAATTTTGATGCGATTCCTGCAATGTAGCCGAAGAAAATCAGCAGAAGGAATGCAAGGCTTTTTCCTTTTGCTGTGCGCGCTTTGTAGGATTTAATAACATTCATCGGCCAAGAAGCGCCGAAGCTGACAATCATAATTATTTCTAAAATTTCAGACATTATTGTCCCTCTCTTTCAATCAGTCCTGCAACCATTTAAGCTCGTTTCGAACGATGAAACTGTATAACTCGCCTTCAATAAGTGTAACTTCTCCGTATTGTCCTATTTCAAGACCGTCATACATTTCCTGAGGTATATTTACCTTGATTTGCTCATTATTGTCGGTTTTAAAAGTAACTATAAAAGTTTCTTGTGTTCGTGGAGTTTTTATCCCAATCATTTCTGTAAGGCAAAACAAATCAACAACTGTAGCGTGAATTTTCACAGATTCAAATGCATCTTTAAGCTCTGGGCCTTCAGGTGCTACTTTTCCTTTTTGGAGTTTATTTCTTTTGCATTGCCTTGTATACATTATCAGACAAAAAATCATAAACGCAACAAACGCAATAACGAAAATAATAAATAAAACAATAAACGGATTCATAAACAATCCCCACATTCTTTTTGAAAATCATTAATCGTTATGTTTTAGCGCCGTCAGTCCTGCAACCATTTAAGCTCGTTTGCAGGGATAACAATGTAATTATTTGCTCCGTCACCGACACGCAGATAGACATTATTTATACCTGCCTGAATAATCTGCCTTGCGCATACGGGGCAGGGTTTTGCTTTATGAACAGAATTATCCGAAGGATTAATTCCTGCGAGGTAGAGGTCGGCTCCGATAGTCTGTTGGCGTGAGCAGTTAAGAAGAGCATTCATCTCTGCGTGAACGGCTCTGCATATGCCGTAGCCTTCGCCCTGATGCATTTCTTTTTCCATCCTTGGGCAGGCACCGATTTCACAGCAGTTTTCAAAGCCTCTGGGAGAACCGTTATATCCTGTGGAAATAACAACATCATCCTTGACGATGACAGCACCGTATTTTCTTTTAAGGCAGGTGCTTCTGTATGCAAAAATTTCAGCACAGTTTAAATATGTATCGGTTTTTGAAACCCGACCGTTCTTTTCGGGGAAAACCATAGTATCACCTCATAGAATATATGTAATTAACAAGTCCTCCGTCAACGGAGGTTCTGATAAATCCGACTTTTTCAAACAAATGCAGAGAAGGAAAGTTGTCATTGTTGATTGAAACTTCTATTGCTTCAAAATCAAGCAGAAAATTTCCGTTTATAACTTCTCTGAGCGTTTTTGTTCCGTATCCTTTGTTCTGATATTCAGGAAAGATAAGAAGAGAGATATACATTGTTTTGCCTGAAAGCTCACAATGAATGCTTCCGATGAGAGTACCTTCGTCAAAAATTTTGTAATAAAAAACATTATTGCTTTTAGTTACGTATTTAAAGTATTTCTTTTCGTTTATTTCAATAAAACGCAGGTTTTCGGGTAACATATGAACTTCGAGAAGGCGAGGAATGTCAGGGTCTTTTAAAGATGTGATTTGCGAAAAAATTATTCTGCGTTCCGAAAGTTTCTTATCTTTCATATAATCGCCACCTTTTACTGGCAAGAGTATGGTGCTACTCTGTTTGATGAATTGGAGTTTGTATTACGTTATAGAAAAGCTCTCTGTTTTTAAATCACAATAATATCTTCCACTATCTGCGTTAAATCTCAAAACACAATAGTCAGGGTCAGTAACTCCGCCTTTATAGAACATAGTGTCCCCTTTGCGCCAAATCATATCTTTCGTCTTTTGGTCGGTTAACACTTCCATTTTACCTTTTAACATAACACCGGTATACTTAATGAATCCTTTATGATAGAAATAAATACTGGCATTTGGATTATTCATATACTGTTTAACTCTCATAGAAGAAGTGTTTGTTGAAAAATAAATTTGGTGCAAACCATTGATTTTTCTCGGTTTAAGCATCGCTTTTACATTTGGAAATCCATCTTCATCAACAGAACAGATAAAAGCAACTTTTTGTTTTTTGATAAATTCTGTAATTTTGTTGTTATCCATAATATCACCCTTAAATCCTTATTTATCAATTTGATTATAACATATTTAATGAAATATTGCTACGCAATATGAAATAAAATAAATCCCTTATAAGCCACAGTGTGTTTCACAATATAAACAAAAAAGCAACAACAATGCTTTCGCATTATCGTTGCTTTTTTGGCGGAGGACAAGGGATACGCCCGTTTCACGGGCTGCGTCCTCGGCGACCGTTTCTTTGAAACAGTACCCGCCTCAGACTTCGGAGCTAAAAACAATTCACCGAATTGTTTTCTTTACGCTCCTCACCCCCTTGGGGTTCAAATCCCATTTACCATAAAAATAAAAAAGCAACAACAATGCTCTCGCATCATCGTTGCTTTTTTGGCGGAGGACAAGGGATTTGAACCCTCGCGCCGGTTACCCGACCTACTCCCTTAGCAGGGGAGCCTCTTCACCACTTGAGTAATCCTCCATTGGTGAACAAAACCAAAATATTCTGTTCTTTACAAGTAAGACTTCCTTTGAAAGGAAGTCTTACTCAGTGTGGCGGAGAGAGTGGGATTCGAACCCACGGTACGTTGCCGTACGACGGTTTTCAAGACCGTTCCGTTATAACCACTTCGGTATCTCTCCGAATGCTCAAATATAATATCATATGTTTTTAGTCTTGTCAATAGCAATTTTGAGAAATTTGCATTTTTTTAAAAGTAATTTTTTAAATAAAAAAGGAAGAAATCGTAAGACTTCTTCCTTTATAAATTTTCGTTTATTCAGCCTGTGAATGAACTTCCTCGATGACTTCGGATACATAGTCAGCATAGATATGACCGATGAAATCTGCACCGATGGAATATGTCGGATGAACGCCGTCCTCTGAGAAGGCTTTCCAGTCTGTTTTGACGCAAGCGGCGGCAAGGATTCCGTCAAGAGG
>JAGAVE010000003.1 GCA_017942105.1 Clostridia bacterium
GGTGTGAACAGTCAGATGCCTGCGATAACCTTCAACAAAGCTTATTTTATTGATTGAGATTTTATTTCTTACACTTTCCCATTTGAGAATAACATTCGCATTCACCGCCGTGTATTTTTTCATCGCTCTTGTGAAAACTTCGTTGAATTCCTTTTCCTTTATCGGCTTTACAAGAAAATGCAAAGCTTCAATCCTGAACGCATCAAAAACATAATTTGAATGACTTGAAACAAAAATTATTATAGTTTCAGGAGCGTACTCCCTGATTATTTCTGCTGCTTCTATACCGTTGATATCTTTCATTTCAATATCGATAAAGGCAATATCAAACCTTTTGCCGCTTTTATAATAATCAATCAAATCTTCTCCACACGAGAAATCGGAAATATCAAAGCCGTCTTCCTCTGTCTGAAACGGCAAAAGTAAATTTTTGATTTCCCGTACGGTAAAACCGTCATCGTCACAAATGCAGATTTTCATATTTACTCCTTTCAAAAACAACTCAGAAAAACAAAAAAGACACTTCCGTCTGAATTCGGAAGTGTCTGAAAAATTGGGATAAAAAAACCTGTGTCAGCTTATTAAGGCAGACAAAACGACACTTCGATTCAAAACATACTTCATTACGGTATCACCGATCTTTGTCATTTTATCCACCTGCCTTTCAATAATTTTTCTATATTCTAACAATACATACTATGTTTGTCAACCGTTTTTCAAAATTGTGCAAAAGTGTCGTTTTTAAATGCAAAAGTGTTTTTTCATAAGTTTTTTGTTATCAGTCCTGCATAAAAATATGCTCCGCATACGCTGAACCGTCAGAATCGATTGATATCACCGTTCCACCTACAAGACCCTCGGTATAATAAGCGCCGTATCCTGTTTTAAGCGTATAATTAAGCCTGATTCCTTCATAGTAAATCTGGAAATTGTTTGCGTGGTCGTGACCTGCAAAAATATTTTTTGTGCTTCCGAGCTCCTTGCAGACATCGAAAAATCCGTTATTCACGGGCGAGCTGCAAACGCTTTCGACGCAAACGCCGATAGCGTCGGGTGCAAGCTCAGGATTAAGCTCACCGGGCTCTTCGCTACCGTTGGCGGCTACCCACGCATCCTTATATTCATAAACTGGAATGTGCATAAACACTGAGCTTTCTACGGTATGGCCCTCAATCTCGGAAATACCCTTGACAGCCCACTTATACCACTCAATCTGATTATTCCAAAGATGGTCATAACCGCTTATCGTTGAGCCGTCCTCCAGGGTAAACTCTGCACCGTCATGAGTGTCAACCATAAAAAGAGTATGTATAATATGTCCGTTTTCAGTGATGTTTATAATATAGTTGCCGTATCCCATATCTTCAGGGCCGAACTCAAAAAGGCAGTTCTCAGCCTTAAAAAGGAGATGTGCCGCCCAGAATTCGTTGATACAGCACTGTCCGTCGTGGTTACCCATAATCGGTGCCCAAGGAATACCGTAACCGTCAATCTGCTTAACAAGGTTGATATATGCAACCGTTCCCCACGCGTTATCGCCCGTCAGCGTAATAAGATCAGGCTCGGTTTTTCTGACGAGATCATCGATCATCTGCACCGTCTTTTCGCCTTCCTCTTCATATACAAGATCATCCTTAAGCTGAACATCAGCAAGATTGAGAATGACAAAATCCTCGTCCGGATTCTTTTCAAGTTCAACGCAATAATCTGCTGTGAATTCATCCGTCACAGACCATTCAGCAAAGAAATTGCCCTCGCCGAAATTCACAATAATCGCACCAACGGGAGAAAGAATCTGAAAGAATGAAAGGAAAAAAGCAAGAATAAGTTTTAAAGTTGCCATATTGCACCTCCGAATATATTTTTCTGCTATCAATTATAAATCCAAAGCCGCAAACTGTCAACTCGGATAATTTAAAGGGTGAGCGTTCAATCGTTAACACATCGAAGAACTACATTACCGTCACGGCAGAATTCAACGGCGGTGATTGAAGTGTTATCAAGAGCAAACCTGAAAATATGAGGCTTAACGCCCAAAGCCGTCGGAATAAGATATTCCAGAAAACCGTGGTGGCTGAAAACCGTAACACAATCCCCGAAAGTGAACCTGCTTCTGATGTAAGAAATAACTTTTTCTGCGCGGATAACATTATCTTCAAAAGCTTCGCAGCCGAATTCGTATTTTTCAGTCCCGAAGAGCTTATTGCACATTTTCGTGTTTTCATAATACCGGCTCAGATACCCTTCACTGCAGCCGTAATAGCCCGGGGTACATCCACATTCAACAAGCTCAGGGCAGATTTCAAGCAAAGGCTTATCAGGCTTAGCTTTGCAGACGCCGACAGCGGTTTTAAAGCTTCTGAGCAAAGAGCTCGTAATATAAGCATCTATCGGAAAGTCCTTAAGTTTCTCGCCAAGCTCAACGCATTGCTGCTCACCTCGCGCGGTCAGCTCACCGTCGCTCGGGTCACGGTCTCCTATGTCAGCATAGTCTGTTTCAGCGTGTCTGATAAAAATGATTTGTAACGAATTCCGATCTTTCACATTATCACCTTCAGCTTCTGAATATTCGTCAGACCGATTATATCATATATTTTTTGTTGCTTCAATAATATCCCACCAATGATGAGCTAAAAACTATATTAACTGAGTTCTTCAACGATCGTCCTGAATTCGTCAGTATCACGCACACAGTCAAGCTCATCGTGTATAAGCCATTTATCACGGAGAATTTCACAAAGCGGACGATCATCAGAAGTCTCAAAATCGAGCTTTCTTTCAGTTACCTCTCCAACCAAAACAGCACTGTATTTCTGTTCTTCCGGGAATTTATCAAAAGCCTTTGCTTCATCTACAGCCAAATGTAAATGCTTGAATGTATTCGCTGTATCACCCATAAGCGCATACCTCTTTGCTATATCAAAATCAAGCCACACATCGCCCCAACTGTTTTTCGGACGATTACCGTCAAGAATAAGCTTTTCCAATTCAAAAATCTTCTTTATTGCAATAAATTCCGTTTCCACATCAACAACATCAGCATCAGCTAAAAGCCAGATAAAAGATTTTAAGAATTCATAGCTTTGCTTTATAGTATCTCTCAAAAAAGGTAGTTTTTCTTCCTTTTCCAATGCCCACCACATCTGTCTTTCTTTACAGAGCTCCATCGGAGGGAAGTTTTCATATATCTTTTTGCCGATTTCCCTTCTTCCGTGAAGAATATGATTGAATGCAAGTCTTGATGCAGCCTCAAGTCTAAGGCTGATATCAGGACAATATTTCATAATTCTTTCACCAATTGCCGTTATCTCAGCATCATATTTTTCCATATTCTCTTTCCACTCGGGAATATTGCCGTCATCATCACCCGAAGCGAACAGTGCACACATAAGCTTATCAAGAAGAATATAGTTATTGGGAAACTCTTTTACGCCCTTACGGGCGATAGCAATACACTCATTAATATTTCCAACACTTATTGCTTTTTGAAAGGCTTTAAGATAATTATTTACCACTTCCTTTTCTTTTGTCTCATCAACTCCCATCAGCCTATCCGTAGAAATGCCGAAGAATTCAGCTATTGCAGGTATTAACTCTATATCCGGATAACAATTATCATTTTCCCAACGGGACACTGACTGACAGGATACACCAAGCACCTCTGCGAACTCTTCCTGTGTGATTTCTCTTTCTCTTCTGAGCCTCTTAATAGTTTCACCTATATTTAATTTCATAACAAAAACCTCGTTTTATGAATTGAAAGCGACGCCTCTTTCTGTCTATATTGTTACATATTACAAAGAGAATTACAATATCACGAAACGAGAGTTTTTATCACGGTATTAGTGAAAAATGTGGTGAACCTATGACAGAAACGGTCAGATCCTCTCGTCAGTTAACAACCGCGATATTAACTAACGAGGCATTACAGATTGAATCATATTTAATACGATATAAAAAGACCACCGTCGAATGACGATGGTCTTTCTATGGCGCCTCAAACAGGGCTCGAACCTGTGAC
>JAGAVE010000036.1 GCA_017942105.1 Clostridia bacterium
CTTACGGAAAGCTCAACGGGAACTAAAACATATCTTGGAAAGAAATATTCTAAGAATCTTAACTCAAATGCTACGGGTTACCTCGGAGAATTTCCGTGTCCTCCGGCTGTTAACGGCGGCCAGTTTGACGCTCTTGTTGAAAGAGGAGATGTTCTTGGCGTTGTTACGGGACACGACCATTCAAACTCTTTCCACGGAAAATATAATGGTATCGGTTTCCTTCAAATGCCGGGTATAACCTTTGAATCTTACGGCGACAGTAAATGCCGAGGCTACGGCGTTATTGAGCTTGACGACAGGGACACTTCAACTTATTCAACTCATACTGTTACATACATTGATTCGTGGAACGGTGCTGCTGCAAACAGCACTTGGGAAAAATCTGAATATTATGGCGGATCCGAGGACAATGTCTATATTTCATCGATTAATATCTCTGCCGCTGTTTCAGCATCAACGGCTAAAAACTCGCTGACTAGCGGCGGTTATACCCTTATTGATAAAGACCTGAACGCAGATTCAGGAGGTAATTATATCTATATGGGTTATAAAACCACTACCGACCCGACAAAAGCACTCAGAGACATAAGGTTCTATGTCGCGGATGCGGCGGAGTCGCGAAGTACGGCGACTGTTACAGTAAACGGTCAAAAATGCACCTATACGAGAATAACGGATATTGATCTTAATAAAGGTGCAGGCGGCCATTATATCTATGCTTACACGACCAATGATGAGAATGCAGGACCGCCGATAAAGGCGATAAGCTTCGGAAGCTCTGCTACTCCGACTGATTACAAGGTTGCAACAACTCTTGGCTCGCCGTACAGGGTGGCTGATCTTAATGCAGATGCAGGCGGAGAATATATTTACTGCTATCTTTCTACAGTTGAACCTCTTGATGTTTCTGCCCTGAAGCAGAAAAAGCAGGAAGCGCAGAATATTCTGGATGCCGGTGATTATTATCCGGACTCAGGAAAGGTTCTTGAAAGCGCAATGGCTTCTGTGGACAGCCTTTTCGTTGACCTTGAAGACGGCGTGACTGCGAACAATCAGGATTATATTCAATATCTATGCGATCAGATTGATTTGGGACTGACGAATATCCTGTTTCAGGTTAAGTTTGTTAACTATGACGGAAGCCTTATAGAATCCGTCTATGTTCCATACGGTTCATCCGCGAAATGCGAAAAAATTCCTGCAAAAGCTTCCGATGAACAGTACCACTATAATTTTATCGGTTGGGATAGTGATACAACGAGCGTTAAAAACGGCACTGTTGTAACGGCACTTTTTGAGCCTGAGCATTATCATTCTTCTGAAATTCACGCAACCTGCACCGAAGCAGAGGTGTGCAGATTTTGCGGAGAAGTTATGGCTGAACCGACCGGTCACGGTAAAACCGAGCTGAAAAATCAAAAAGCAGTGTCCTGCACAAGCGACGGCTACACGGGAGATTCCTGCTGTATAGATTGCGGTCAGGTTTTGTCTCACGGTGAAACGATTAAGTCATCCGGACACAGCTACGGTGATTGGGTTTACTATATTATGCCGACGGTAACGCAAACGGGTAAGGACAGAGCAACCTGCTCAGTCTGCAAAACGAGCGTATACCGAGATTCTCCGAAGGCAACAACTGCAACTGTAAACGATGAGTTTATATATGGCTTTACTGCAAATCTTTCGAAAGACAGCGTGAAGAGCTACTTTAATCTTACTTATCTTTCTGTTACGCCGACTGCATCGGAAAACGGAGTTATGGGTACAGGTTCCCAGATTGCCGTCAAGCAGAAAAATGTTACGACCAATTATACAGTGGTTATCTTCGGTGATGTCAACGGTGACGGCTGGTATGACGGTCAGGATTCGATGATTGTTTCCTGCCTTGCAAATGGTATGCTTACCCCGGAGGATGTGACTGCGGCTGAATATATGGCAGCAGACTGTAACCACGACGGAGTGGTGGACGAAGCGGACACAACGCTTCTGGCTGAAGCGGGTCTTATACTTTCTTCTGTTGATCAGTCAAAACCTGAAGCGTTCGAAGCTTCTGCAGTTTACACAGAATACATTGAATTGATCGATCAGTCTCCGGAAGCGGAGGATTCTGAAAAGCAAGAGGCTGAGGATCAGCCGGAAGATAGCTTTGATGTTCTTGGTGAGATTTTTGCTCTGTTAAAGCGTATAATTGAGCTGATTCTTTCATATATTCCTGTTTTTCTTAAATAAAATCACCCTGCATTTCTGTTGAAATGCAGGGCTTTTTGCGTTTATTTGTCTTGTCCGTAATAGGCGTTTTTGCCGTGTTTTCTTAAAAAATGTTTATCAAGAAGCTCTTGCTGCATCGGTCGGATGTCGGGGTTGAGAATCTCCGTTTGCAATGCCATAAAGGCAAGCTCTTCAAGAACAACAGCATTATGAACCGCGTTTTCAGGATCAGTGCCCCAGGAGAACGGGCCGTGGCTGTTAACGAGAACAGCGGGAACGGTGTTTTCATCAAGGCCTTTGAAAGTTTCGATTATAACATTTCCTGTTTCTTTTTCGTATTCGCCTGCAATTTCTTCCGGAGTCATCTTTCTTGTGCAGGGGATTTCACCGTAGAAATAGTCGCCGTGAGTTGTGCCGTAGGCGGGAATTCCGCGTCCGGCCTGAGCGAATGATGTTGCCTGCCGCGAATGGGTGTGAACGATACCTCCGATTTCGGGAAATGCGTTGTAAAGAGCAACATGCGTTGCCGTGTCAGAAGAAGGCTTCCATTTTCCCTCAACCTTTTCTCCGGTTTTCAAGGATACAACAACCATATCCTCGGCCGTCATATTGTCGTATTCAACGCCGCTCGGCTTGATTACCATAAGACCTGATTCGCGGTCAACCCCCGAAACATTGCCCCATGTGAATGTGACGAGACCGTATTTCGGCAATTCAAGATTAGCTTTACAAACAAGCTCTTTTAATGCTTCTAACATAAATAATTCACCTTAACTTCCAAGCAAGGTCGTTGAGGAAAAGCTCTTTTTCGAGAGCGTCAACGCTTGTGTCCTTTGTGATGTGAACAAACTCGATATCCATCATTCTTGCCCAGTCTTTCATTTGTTCTGCGGAAACATCATATGAAAGAACAGTATGATGAGCGCCGCCTGCCGTTATCCAGCATTCAACACCTGTTGTAAGGTCAGGCATAGCTCTCCACATAACTCTTGCAACGGGAAGGTTGGGCATAGGCATAATCGGTTTTACGCATACGATATCCTGGCAGATAAGGCGAAGTCTTCCGCCCATATCTACGAGAGAAACAACGATCGCATCGCCCTCTTTTCCTTCGAAAACGAGACGGGCAGGATCTTTTTCATTCATACCTATTCCAAGGTGATGCGTTTCAATACGAGGTCTGTCTGCCGCAAGGCTGGGGCAGACTTCAAGCATATGAGCGCCAAGGCTGTATTCCTGACCTTCGGCAAGGTGATATGTATAGTCTTCCATAAAAGCGGAAGAGCCGTTTCCGTTTTCGCCCATAGCCTTCATAATTGCGGTCAGTGCGGAAACCTTCCAGTCGCCCTCGCCGCCATAGCCGTAGCCCTGTGCCATAAGATGCTGAGATGCAAGACCCGGGAGTTGTTCCATACCGTAAAGGTCCTGGAATGTGTTCGAAAACGCAAGGCAACCCTCGCTGTCCATCATTTTCTTGATTGCGATTTCTTCCTTAGCCTGATAGCGGATTGCGTCTGTATTATCAGTCGCAATATCATATTTTGATTTATAAATTTCAACAAGGCTGTCAATTTCCGCCTCGGTGACGGCGCTCATCTCTTTTACAAGGTCGCCGACAGCCCAGGTGTTAACCTGCCAGCCGAGCTTTGTCTGAACTTCGACCTTGTCGCCTTCGGTTACTGCAACCTCGCGCATATTGTCGCCAAAGCGCATAACCTTCATATTCTTGCTGACATGTACGCCGACTGCGGCTTTCATCCAGTCCGCGATTTTTTTGTGAACCTTTTCGTCCTTCCAATAGCCTGCGATAACTTTTCTGGGCATCCTGAGTCTTGCGGCAATAAAGCCGTGCTCTCGGTCGCCGTGAGCAGCCTGGTTGAGGTTCATAAAGTCCATATCAATTTCATCGTTGGGGATTTCACGGTTATACTGCGTTGCGAAGTGGCAATAAGGCTTCTGCAAAGAAGCAAGGCCGTTTATCCACATTTTGCTCGGTGAAAAAGTATGGCACCAGGTGATGATACCGCAACACTTATCGTTATAATTTGCTTCTTTTACGATGTCTGTGATTTCTTTATTTGTTTTCGCGGTAACTTTATATATGAGAGGGAAGGGAAGAACCTTGCTCAGCTCTTCTGCCATTTCCTTTGCTCTTTTTTCAACTGTTTCAAGCACCTCAGGACCGTAGAGAAACTGAGAGCCGACAACGAACCAAAATTCATAATTTTTCATATGAAGCCTCCGATTAAAGAGTGTCAATAGCGGCCTGCTCAACGGGCAGACCTGCCATAAAGCGATCAAGATATGCTTTAAAGCCGACAACATCTGCAGTCTGGGGTTCAAGCTTTGTGCCGGGAGCGTCTGCAAAGATGCTTTCATTCAGGAAATCTTCAAGAGCTTTTTCGTTGTTTTTAAGATAAGCCGCAAGAACAGCAATACCGTAAGGGCCGCCTTCACCTGCAGTTTCCATTACCCATACAGGAGAATTTGTTGCCGCAGCGAGATATTTCTGACCGACAACGGGAGTCTTGAAAAGACCGCCGTGACCCATAAGTCTGTCAATTGCAACCTTCTCCTTGTCGAGGATAACCATGCCTGCGGCGAGAGATGCAAGGGTAGAGTAAAGATGTGCTTTGAGGAAATTTGCAAGGGTGAAGGGCTTGTCATGGCTTCTTACGATAACCGGTCTGCCCTCAAGGAAGCCTGTTACGGGTTCACCTGAGAGGTAGTTGTAAACCGTTACACCGCCGCAATCGGGATCGCCTTCAAGGCTCTTTTCGTAAAGCTTTGTGAAGAGCTCGCCCATATCAACATCCTGCCCCATAAGACCGAGAGTGTCTTTAAAAAGATTTACCCAAGCGTTCATATCAGATGTGCAGTTGTTGCAATGCACCATAGCAACGGGCTTGCCTGACGGTGTTGTAACCATATCGATTTCAGGATAAACCTTTGAGAGCATTTTCTCAAGAACAACCATAGAGAAGATGGATGTGCCTGCCGAAACATTACCGCTTCTTGCGGCAACGGCATTTGTTGCAACCATACCCGTACCTGCATCGCCTTCAGGAGGACACATCGGGATGCCTGCTTCAAGGTCTCCTTCGTCATCAAGAAGCTTTGCGCCTGAGAAGCTGAGTGTACCTGCACTTGCGCCTGCAGGAAGAACCTTGGGAAGGATTTCTTTGATATCCCAGGGGTACTCCTTTGTAAGCTCAGCAAATTTTTCAATCATTTTTGCGTCGTAATCGATTGTTTCCGAGTCTATAGGGAACATACCTGATGCTTCGCCGACGCCCATAACATTCTCACCGCTGAGGCGGTAATGAACATAGCCTGCAAGAGTTGTAATCATATCTATATCCTTGACATGCTCCTCACCGTTGAGAATTGCCTGACGAAGATGCGAAATGCTCCAACGCTGAGGAACATTGAAACCGAAAAGCTCAGTGAGCTCATCCGCTGCCTCTGCAGTTGTTGTGTTTCTCCAGGTTCTGAATTCAGCGAGCTGATTTCCTTCCTTGTCGAAGGGAAGGTAGCCGTGCATCATACCCGAGATACCCATTGCGTCAAATCTTCTGAGAGTGATGCCGTATTGCTCGTAGACATTTTTCTTCAGGTCGGCGTAGCAGCTCTTAAGCCCTGCCCATACATCGTCCATAGAGTATGTCCAGTAGCCGTTTTTGTATTCGTTTTCCCAAGTGTGGCTTCCGGATGCGAGAGGTTTATAATCGCTTCCGAGAAGGACTGCCTTGATTCTTGTTGAGCCAAGCTCAATGCCAAGATATGTTTTGTTGAATTTTTCTGACAAAAAAATCACCACTTTACAAATTGATACTTCATTATAACACATATCTGCGTTATTTTCCACAATTTTATACAATGCTTTTCATAAATTTTAATTAATTGAAATAATTTTGCCGCGATGGTATACTGAAATTAAGAGAGGAGAGGTCGTTAATGAAAAAAAGCGATATCAATATAAGAGATCCGTTTGTTCTCGCTGAAGACGGAAAATTTTATATGTACGGTACAAGAGCCGAGAATTTCGGCTGTAAAGTAGAAGGCTTTGATGTCTATATATCAGACGATCTTGAAAACTGGAGCAATCCTGTTGAATGCTTCGATTCAACAAAGTATGACCTTAACAACGAGGTTAACTGGGCGCCTGAGGTGCACAAATATAACGGAAAGTATTATATGTTTGCAACCTTCACGATGGATAACGGTAACAGGGGTACGGCTGTTCTTGTTTCTGACTCTCCCGAAGGGCCTTTTGTGCCGCACAGCGATGGCGCGGTAACACCGAAGGATTGGATGAGCCTTGATGGAACGCTTTATGTAAGTAAGGAAAATAAACCCTATATTGTTTTCTGCCACGAGCATGTTCAGATTTTTGACGGAACTATATGCTACGCTGAGCTAACGCAGGATTTAAAAGCGATAAAGGGCGAAATCAGAACTCTTTTCTCTGCATCAGAGCCATCGTGGGCGGATGACTTTGAAGAGGGAAAACACTTTATAACTGACGGCCCGTTTCTTTTCAGAACAAAGAGCGGTGAGCTTCTTATGCTCTGGTCAACCTTTATAAAGGGTAATTACAGTGAATGTCTTGTGAGATTCAAAGACGGGGAGCTGAACGGCAATTTTGAGCACCTTGAGCCTCTTATCAAGGATGACGGCGGTCACGGTATGATTTTCACCGCAGGCGACGATTTGTACCTTACTTATCACACACCGAACAGAACTCTTTTTGAAAGACCGGATTTCAAAAAGCTAAGGGATACCGGCAGAAGTATTGAACTTTTATAGTAGTGATAATAAACAAATCGACAAGCTCGTTTTAGTGCTTAATGGCATATTTTGGTTTTGTTGTTGTTATCAAAACCGAAATATGCTATAATTAAATATCATTTTTAAGGGGGTATGTTCGTGAGTGAAAAGTCCGGAGCTTTTGGCAAGGTCAAGGATTTTATGACCGAGGTCAAAACACATTGGAACACTCCGAAAGAAGGAAATTATGTTCCGTACAAAGAGTATAAGGATATCTTTATTGCAGTAGGCAGCAACTATGCCGGTTCAAAAATGCTTGAATACATTTCATTCGGCGTAGGATGCTTCCTCATAATGCACCATTATGAGCTTCCTTATCTCACCTATGCAATTATCAGCCTTATCAATATGCCGCTGAATTATATCGGCTCTCTTATCTCGTGGTATGTAAGTGATAACCTTGGCTTTCTTCCGAAGAAATCTGAACGCAAGGTCTATGCGACTTATTTTGCGTTTGCAATAGCGGGTCTGACACTGCTTTTCTGGGATCCGGTAACGTGTATGGATATCAACAGCTCGTTCGTCAGATTTTTTAATACCCTTAACGGTATGAGTGCAACGGCGTTCTTTAAGATTGTAGGAACACATCTTCTTTATACGGGATGGACGGGCGCAAGAAACATTTTCTGGCGTAAGAAGCTTATTCCGAAATTCGGAAGATATAAGTATTCTCTTTACTGTGACTTTGTTCCGAAATCTGTAATGGTTATTCTTATCGGTTGGCTTCCTCTTTATAATATTCCCGATATGGCGACCAGAGTGTGGGCCGCAAACCTGCTGTTTGCTTGTTATAATGTTTTTGGCTTTGCTAACAATCTTGAAACTTGTACAAAGTCTATCAGCCCGAACACGAGAGAAAGAATTCTCGTAAGAACATATCCTATCAAGCTTTCTCATCTTTTCCATTCAATCATAGCTATCATTATTCCCGTAATCATCGGAGCGTTGAAGGATGAATGGGCGGATATCAATGTTTTCCGTTTTGTTATTCCCGGAATGTTTATTACATTTGCAACTCTTACGATGTTTTTTGCAGGACGGGTTCAGGAGAGAATTCCTCAGCCGCCTATAGAGAAGAAGGTTCAGATCAGCTTCTGGGACGGTATGTTCGGTGTTCTTCGCAATAAGTATCTCTGGATAAACACCCTTGTCGGTCTTCTTGACTCGCTTGGAAACGGTATGCTGGCGTTTACGACGGTTCTTTATCTGTATACCTTCCGCCTCAGCGGTTTGCCGTATAGTCTCATCGTGGCGCTTGTTTCCTTCGCGGGTACTCCTCCGGATTTCTTTACACCGTACTTCATAAAGAGATTCAGCTACAAGCAGATAATGATTTTCTATCAGCTTTCAAGAGCTCTCGGATATACGGCGATTGCTTTAGCTTTGAATTTCTTCGGAGATAACCTTGTTCTTTGCGGAACGATTTGTGTTGTTGTTCTTATATTTATGGAGGCAACCAGCACCGTTCCGAAGTCAGCGGCACATGATATGAATGTTCGAATTACGGACTATCAGATGTATCTTTCGGGTGAACGCCTTGAAAATTATTCGGGTGTTTACAGTAATGCAGGTATCTTCAGTTGGTTTACAGGACCTATAACATCTTTCGTTGGCCTTATTATTCCGCTCATTCTTCTTACGGCAGGATTTAACGGTAACTGGGATGTTTTGTTTATCGATTCGGCAAGATTCAGTATCATTATCGTTCCGCTGATTATCGAAATCGTAGGATATTTCCTTATGACAATTCCGTTTATGTTCTGGGACTATGACAGCTCCAAGCAAGAGCAGGTTATGCAGGTTCTTCAGCGCAGAGCAGAGGTAACAGAAGGCTTAGCAAAAAAAGAAGAGCAAGCGGTAACGGTAAACGCCGGAAAGGGGGATTGACATGAAAAAGACTAAAAAAGAGAAAAAGACTGCCAATCCTGAACAGAAAGTAATTCTTAATATTCCCGATGAAGAGGTATGGGACTATAAAATTGAAGGGCTTGCCGCACCGATGATAGGTAAAACCTATAAAAATTACAATTTGAAAAAGGTTCTTCTTGCAGTTGCGGTTGTGTTGGTCATATCTTTATCCTTCCTTTTCAGTGTTCTTACGCTGACGAAGGACACCTTTGAATACGAGGCTCTTTCAGACGGTACTTATAAGCTCACTCAGTTTAGCAATACGGGTAACATTAAAGAGCTTGATATTGATTTTGTTTCAGAGGTTGAGAAGGAGACGGTTCTTGAAGACGGTAGTGTTGAGGTCACTTTTTCAAAGGATGAGACCAAACCGGTTACTTCAATTCGTGAGTATGCTTTCAACTGCGATGAAAAGATTGAAGTTATTAACATCGGTGCTAAAGTAAAGGAAATTGATGCGAAATCGTTCTATTCCTGCTGGGCGCTTCAAAGAATTGAGGTCGATGAAGATAACCCGTATTTCTGCGATGTTGACGGCGTTCTTTACACTAAGGATATGAAAACCCTTATTTGCTATCCTATCAATTATGATTGGTATCTGGCTCAGGAAAACGGCTTTGAAAAGGAGCTCTGGCCGGGTGATGAAGGATATGATGAATACAAGAAAGCCAATATGACGATAGTTATTCCGTCAACGGTTGAGCATATCGGTGACCTTGCACTCAACTACAACGCACTTTCAGATATTTATCTTCCCGAAGGACTTAAAACTATCGGAAATCTCGCATTCTTTGAATCAACTCTTACTGAAAATATATACAGCTATAAGGGCGAAAGCGGGCAGATAATCGGAGCTGATAAGATAAGCTTTGCCGATGAGGATATTTATCTTTCACTCCCCGAGGGTCTTGAATCAATCGGCACAGATGCCTTTAACTATAATCGCGCACTCAGCTATATGTATGTTCCCTCGAGTGTCAAATTTATCGGTCATCATGCATTCTGGGATACAGTCTATAAAGAAGACGGAGATCTTAAGGGTGTAGCTTATATCGATGTTGCGGCTGATGAATCGACCTTTACGGGAAATGTTGAGCTCGGTACCGACTGGTTACCGCATTATGATAACGGACTTTTCCCCAAGAAGATTGATGTTAACTACGGTGCAACGAGAAAAGTAATTGAAAAATAAAATCAGCAGAGAGAATGTTTGTTTTTCCTCTCTGCTTTCTTTTGGTTATTTTATTGTAATTGTCATAATGCTCTTTTCAGGAATTGTCACTCTTTTTTCGAAGTCTCCCTCATAAATCTTTTCACAGTTATGGGTTGCATCCGTAAGGTATATTTCGGCATCTCCGATTATACCTCCGATATTAAGCTTTTCTTCGCCATCGGGGTTGACGATTACGATGACGGTTTCGTTTTCTTCACCGATAAAGGCGACGGTACGCATATTTGTTTTGTTTTTCATTATATCGAATATCCGTACTCTCGTCATACCGGGTTTAATAAATGATGTGAAATGCTTGAATGCGTAATATCTGTTGTATTCAATAAGCTCTCCTTCGGCTGTTCTGTCAAGAAGTCCGTCTCCGTTGACTGCTGTCCAGCTTTGCCACGAAACGGCATTCATAAGATTAAGGTCGTCTGCAATGACGGTTGCCATCCTTATTCCGCTGTCAATGGTTGTGCTGTCTATCTGCAAAGGAAGCTCGCACCATTCGCTCATTTCGTATTTTTTATCAGGATATTCTTCCTTGAATTTCTTGCCGACTGCGGTTTTTTCCTCTAGTGCATCGGGATTGTCCATCCAGTAGGAATGCCCGCTGTAAGTGTCGCAGAAATCATTGAGAATTTCACTTTCAAAGAACTTTTCAACATACGCGTAATATCCCCAGCTCATCTGTCCGTTTTCAGGACCGCTGAGCTTATATGGTGAATTGCGCTTCTGCATTTCTGTTGCAAAAAGCTCAAGGAGCTTTACTGCTTCATCAGGCTCATAGTGGCATCCCTCTTGGCCTACCCAATCGGGACTGCCCCAGGACCATTGAGGCTCATTGATGGGGGAGATTGCGTAAATGGGATAACCCTGAGCAACAAACCAATCGGCAATTGTCAGAAGATAATCAACAAACGCCTGATAGTTTTCTTCAGGAAGATTAGAGGAGTATTCTTCAAGTCCGCCCGAAGCGTGTCCGCTTTTAGTCATTGAAAAGTGAGGACTGTTACAAAACAGGATGATTTTTTCTGCGCCGTATTCAATCGCATAGTCGAGCATACGGCGTGCATTCGCGTCCCTTGTGAAGTCGTAGATATATTCGCCCGTTTTTTCGTCGAGGACATAAAAGCTTTCCGTTCGCCTTGATGTGTCCCATATTCTGCAGTCAGGGTTATCGGCCTCACCTCCGCCGATGTTATAACGGAAAATTTTCAGTCCGAGACCCTCATCTTCACTGTAAAGCTTTTTGGCGATTTCGCGCGCCATTGCATCGTCTTCAATTGTCTGAGCCCACCAGCATGAGCTTGTGCCGAATTCTTCAAAAGTCTGATATTTTTTAGTCTTGTCAATCACGATCGCGTGCCTCCCGAAAAGTCCCGAAACTGGTAGTAAGCAAAACTGGATAATCGCAAGAAGTATTGCTATGATTTTTGTAAACACAGATATCATCCTCCTCTATGCCTTGATTATATCATTCTTTTTCATAAAAATAAATAAAAAAATTTAACAATATCGCGGTGATTGCTTGACGCTTGTTCGTTTTGGGGTATATAATACTTTAAACTGTTAATAAGGACGGATTTGCTATGGAAAAATATTCAAGATTCAGATACCAGCCATGTATTCCTCTCGGCGAGGACGGAAGATGCGTAACGGCTTCCAAAAAGCACATCGCTCTTTCAAGAAGAGCCGCAGGCGAGGGCATGGTGCTTTTAAAGAATGAAGACTATGCGTTACCCCTTGCTAAGGGTGAAAAAATTGCTCTTTTCGGCAAGGCTACGATTGAATACATAAAAGGCGGCGGCGGAAGCGGTGATGTCCATTGCCCGTATATCCGCAATATCTATGACGGCTTCGCATCCAAGGGTGTAGGAATTTATATGCCGCTCGTTGATTTCTACAGAGATTATGTTGAGAGAGAAAGCGTAAATATTCCCACTCAGGATCAGATCAATGCAACATGGGATATCGTAAACGCAATGGAATTCTGCACAAAGCGTGACGATATGACTTATGATACCTTTGCGAGTATGCATGTTAAAGAGCCGGCGGTGCCCGATGAGCTTATAAAATCTGCTTCTGAATGGGCAGATACAGCAATAATAACTCTCAGCCGTTTTTCGGCAGAGGGCGTTGACCGCAGACCTATCCCTGGAGACTATTATCTTTCCGATATTGAAAAAGAGCTTATTGATAAAGCAGGTGAACTGTTTAAAAAGGTTGTAATTGTTATCAATTCCGGTGCGGTTATCGACTGTGAATATTTTGCAGAGAATGATGATGTTCAGGCTGTTCTTTTCGGCTGGCAGGGCGGTATGGAAGGCGGTTCCGCTGTTGCTGATATTATCTGCGGCGATGTCAATCCTTCGGGTAAGCTTGTTGATACAATTGCCAAATCATATGACTGCTATCCTTGCAAGGATGATTTTTGGGAGTGCTTTGATCATCTTGATTATACAGATGATATTTATGTCGGATACCGTTATTTTGAAACGATGTCTCCCGAGTGCGTAAGATATCCTTTCGGCTTTGGTCTTTCGTATACGGAATTCAGGATGGGTCATCCTATGGTATGCGAGAATGATGATAAAATTATTGCAGCTATAGAAGTTAAGAATGACGGCAATGTTGCAGGTAAAGAGGTAATTCAGCTTTATTACAGTGCTCCCCAGGGTGAACTCGGCAAGCCTGCCAAGGAGCTTGCGGCGTTTAAAAAGACTAAGCTTCTTCAGCCGGGCGAAAAAGAAATGATTATGCTTTCGTTCGATGTTGAAGATATGGCAAGCTTTGACGACCTCGGCAAGGTGGGCGTTTCGGCCTATGTCCTTGAAGAGGGTGAGTATGAGTTTTATATCGGCACATCCGTAAGAGACGCGAACAAGGCTGATTTTGTTTATACTGTTGAAGATTCATATATTACGGATCAGCTTGACAGTTGGTGCAAGCCCTTTAAGCTCAGCAAGCGTATGCTTGCGGACGGCAGCTTCGAGGAGCTTCCGATGGGTGAAGAGGATTATTATTACGGTGAAAATAAGCCTACGGGCGCAACAGCTCCCGAAAAAGAGGTTAAGTTTGACCTTGTAGGCGAAGAAATTTCAATGGATGAGTTCGTAGCTCAGTTCACTCTTGAAGAGCTTATGGATTTCGTTGGCGGTCAGGCACCGACGGGCGTTGCGAATACAGGTTGCTTCGGTGGCCTTAAGAGGCTTTCTGTGCCCGCAGTTGCAACTGCTGACGGCCCTGCAGGTCTTCGTCTTGATGTTGAAACGGGTATACCGACAACTGCATGGCCGTGTGCGACACTGCTTGCTTGTTGCTGGGATCCTGAACTCGTATATGAGGTTGGAGCTGCAGGTGGCGCAGAGGTAAGGGAGAATAACCTCGGAATCTGGCTGACTCCGGCTCTCAACATTCACAGAGATCCGCTTTGCGGCAGAAATTTTGAGTATTATTCAGAAGATCCGCTCGTAGCAGGAAAGAATGCTGCAGCGGCAACGAGAGGTATTCAGTCGCAAAAGGTTGCTGTTTCGGTTAAGCATTTTGCTTGTAACAGCAAAGAGGCAAACCGAATGGGTTGCGATTCGAGAATTTCTGAAAGAGCTTTGCGTGAGATTTATCTCAAAGGCTTCGAAATCTGCGTAAAAGAGGGCGATCCTTGGACGGTGATGTCATCATACAATCTCATCAACGGTCAGCATACATCGGAAAGCTATGAGCTTCTTACTGAAATCCTTCGTAACGAATGGGGATTCAAGGGTATGGTAACAACTGACTGGGGTGTAAAAAATGATCCCGTTAAGGAAGTAAAGGCAGGCAATGATATGAAGATGCACTGCGGATATCCTGAAGACCTTAAAAAGGGTATCGAGGACGGAAGAATTACAAGAGCTGACCTTGAACTCTGCGTCAAGAGAATCCTTACAATGTTTACAAAACTCGCTTAACTTATCAGACTGTCCTTTTCAGGGCAGTCTTTTTTTTACTTGACAAATACCCTAGCGGGGTATATAATTGCATTAAAGGATGTGATTGATATGGAAAAAAACTGTTGTTCAAATAAGACTAAGGAGCGTTCAGCTCAGGAATATAAAAAGCTTGTAAACAGGCTCAGCAGAATTGAAGGGCAGATAAGAGGTATTAAAGGAATGGTGGAGAATGATGCCTATTGCACAGATATTCTGATTCAGGTCTCGGCTGTCAATGCCGCTCTTAATGCTTTTAATAAAGAGCTTCTTGCTTCGCATATAAAATCCTGTGTTGCTGAAGATATAAGAAACGGTAAAGATGAAACGGTGGACGAGCTTGTTACGGTTTTGCAAAAGCTTATGAAATAAGGAGTGGTGCTATGCAAAAGTTCAAAGTGACCGGTATGACCTGCGCGGCGTGCAGTGCAAGAGTTGAAAAAGCGGTCAGCGCTGTTAACGGAGTTTCCTCGTGCTCCGTTAATCTTCTTACAAATTCAATGGGCGTTGAAGGAAACGCTAAGGCTGAAGAAATCATATCTGCGGTTGAAAAAGCAGGATATAAAGCCTTCACTGAAGGAGATAATGTAAAACAAAAAAAGACGGATTCTTTTGAGGACACTGAAACACCAAAGCTTTTCAAAAGATTTATAGCTTCTCTCGGCTTTCTTTTGGTTCTTATGTATGTCTCGATGGGTCATACGATGTTTAATCTTCCGCTTCCGGTGAAGCTTGAAAATAATCATATCGCAATAGGAATTATCCAACTTCTTCTTTCTCTTGCGGTAATGGTTATCAATCAGCGCTTTTTTATTTCAGGCGTAAAGGGTGCGCTGAACAAATCTCCTAATATGGATACGCTTGTCTCTCTCGGCTCAGCGGCGTCGTTTGCGTACAGCGTTTATGCTCTTTTTGCAATGACGCAGGCTCAGCTTGACGGAAATATCCAGGCGGTTCCGGGATATATGCACGAGTTTTATTTTGAATCAGCGGCAATGATTCTTGTGCTGATAACCGTCGGCAAAATGCTTGAATCCCGTTCGAAGGGAAAAACGACGGATGCGCTCAAAGCTCTTATGAGCCTTGCACCTGAAACTGCATTGATTCTGAAAGACGGCATTGAGACGCAGATTGAGATATCGCAGGTTAAAAAGGGAGATGTTTTTGTCCTGAAGCCCGGCAGTGCGGTTCCCGTTGACGGAATTATAATTGAAGGCTCAGGAGCAATTGATGAATCGGCGCTTACGGGTGAAAGCATTCCCGCTGATAAATGTGTCGGTGACTCTGTTTCAGCAGGTACTTACAATAAATCGGGATATATGCTTTGCGAAGCGCAGAAGATAGGAGAAGACACTGCACTTTCAAAGATAATAGATATGGTCAGCGATGCAGCGGCAACGAAAGCTCCCGTAGCTAAAATTGCCGATAAGGTTTCGGGTGTCTTTGTGCCCGTGGTTATTCTTATTGCTTTGGTAGCGTTTGTTGTATGGTTATTGTGCGGACAGACAGTCGGCTTCGCTCTCGCAAGAGCGATATCGGTTCTCGTTATAAGCTGTCCTTGCGCGCTCGGTCTTGCAACACCCGTTGCGATAATGGTTGCGAACGGGGTCGGCGCAAAAAACGGTATTCTTTTTAAGACTGCTGTCTCTCTTGAAGAAGCAGGAAAGGTGAGTACAGTCGTTCTTGATAAGACGGGAACCATAACTCTCGGGATGCCTGAGGTAACGGATATTATTCCTTGCGAGTCTATGACGCAGACAGAGCTTCTTAATTTTGCTTTTTCTCTTGAAAAGAAAAGTGAGCATCCTCTGGCTCAGGCAATTGTCAGAAAAGCCGAGCAAGAAAAGCTTGAAGCATATGAAACCGAAGATTTCAAGGCGTGCGTCGGTAGCGGAATTGAAGGTGTGATTAACGGTGCGAAGGCTGTGGCAGGCAATCTCAGATTTGTTGAGAAAGTAACCACTGTTCCGCTAACTATGAAAAATAAAGCGGATGAGCTTTCAAAGCAAGGGAAGACACCGTTATGGTTCGTTAAGAACGGTGAGATTGCAGGTATAATAGCAGTTGCGGATGTTATAAAGCCTGAAAGTCCGAAGGCTGTCAGTGAATTGCAGGGAATGGGTATTCGTGTCGTTATGCTTACGGGGGATAATGAAAATACGGCAAAAGCAATCGGCGGGCAGGTTGGTGTGGATGATGTTATCGCAGGCGTTATGCCGGACGGCAAAGCTAAGGTCATAAGAGACCTGCAGAAAAACGGTAAGGTTGCGATGGTTGGTGACGGTATCAATGATTCGCCTGCGCTGACCTGCGCGGATACTGGAATTGCAATTGGCGCAGGTACCGATGTCGCAATCGATTCGGCAGACATCGTGCTAATGAAAAGCAAGCTGACAGATGTTCCTGCCGCAATCAGGCTGAGCAGAGCGGCGTTTAAAAATATTAAAGAAAATCTCTTTTGGGCATTTATCTATAATATTGTCGGAATTCCTCTTGCAGCAGGCGCGTGGATTCCTGTGTTAGGATTGCAGCTCAACCCGATGTTCGGCGCGGCAGCAATGAGTCTTTCAAGCTTCTGTGTAGTTATGAACGCCCTGAGGTTGAATCTGTTTAAAATCTATAACCCGAACAGGGATAAAAAAATAAAGCAAAAAACAGTAAAGGAGAATAAGATTATGGAAAAAACAGTTAAAATTGAAGGTATGATGTGTCCTCATTGCGAGGCGAGAGTTAAAAATTGCTTTGAAGCAATGGATGAGGTTGATTCTGCTCTCGTCAGCCATGAAAGCGGAACGGCAGTGCTTACTCTCAATGCGGAGCTTTCCGATGAAAAAATCAAGACTGTTATTGAAGCCCAGGGCTATAAAATTGTCGGTTAAGCAACAGTTTTGAAAATTGTGAAGAACTTTTTTCTAAATTCCGAAATGTATTGTTTAAAATCAAAAAGTGTGGTATAATCACATTGGAATGAATTAAAAATAGGAGGTATTCGCCTATGGCGCAGAGAGTAAAAGCTGAAATGTGGGATAAGCTTCATTACCTTTTCAGGACATATAATGACAGGGTAGTCCATGTTGAGTTGCATTATGATTTTGAGCTTGATGCCGAAATCATAAAAAAGTTCGTTTCAAATCTTTTTGAGAAGGCACCGGTTCTTCATTCGTCATTTGTCAATAACTATATAAGACCTTATTGGAGGGTCAATCCGTACAAGGTTGAAGATGCCTTGACAATAAAACATATCTCGGAATCTCAGGTTGATGCTGAGGTGGATGCTTTCCTTATGCAGGAGGTCAATCCGGGAGATAAAACTCAGTTTCGTGTAGGAATTTTCTATTATGAGGGCAAAACTGCATTCTGTTTTGTTTCAAACCATATGTGCTTTGACGGCGGTGATACAAAATATGTAATCGCCAAGCTTTGTCAGTCATATAATGAGTTCGCTGAAACGGGAAAAATGACCAATGACATCCGTGTAGGTTCAAGATCGCACAAGATGATTTACCGTGATCTTTCTGAAGAGGACAGAAAAGCGGCAAAGAAGCTTATCAGAAACCCGTCCGTTAAGGATCCGCATAAGTTCCCGTTGTCAGAAAGCAGACCCGATGACAAATCCTTTATGGCAAGACATACGCTTGACAGGGATGTGTTTAAAAACATTAAGCTTCTCGCAAAGAAAAACGGATATACCCTCAATGATGTGCTTATGGCTGCATACTTTGAAAGTGTATACAGACTCGCTGAGTTTGATAAGTCGGACAGTCTTGTTATCGCAGGAGCGATTGACCTCAGAATGTACATCAAGGATATGACAGGTGTCGGACTTACTAACCATACAGCGTGGATGCAGTGCCGTATACCTCATCTTGGCAAGGATATTTTTGAAACGCTCAAGCTCGTATCAGAAAGCATAAACGGATTCAAGCAGGATAAGTTTATGGGAATGTACGGACTTCCTCTTCTTAATTTCGGCTATACCTTGCCTCATGCAATAGGCGAGCTTGCAGTTAAGATAGGCTATGCAAATCCCCATCTTGCTATGAGTAATATCGGCTTTATCGACCCGGTTGCTACAACTATCTGCGGCCGTGAACCGATTAAGGGATTTATGAGCGGTGCGGTTAAGTTTAAACCGTTTGTTCTTCTTTCAGTTATAACATACAAAGAGGATTGTATCCTTGGTATGGGAGTAAGAGGTAACGAAAAGGACAGAGAAATCGTAAATAAGTTCTATTCGATTTATGATGAATGCCTGAATGAGTTTATTGAAGGCTGGAAAGAATAATTATGTAACGGCATTGAGTTTTCTCAGTGCCGTTTTTAATGCAGCGCTGTCGGTAACGGCATAGATTATTAAAGTTATTGACAAATCCATCAGTGTGGTATATACTTTTAAAGTTGAAATTTTTTTGAAAATGGTGATAATATGTCAGGACATTCAAAATGGAGTACCATTAAGCGTAAAAAGGAAAAGACAGACGGCGCAAGAGCAAAGGTGTTTACAAAGATCGGTCGTGAAATCGCAGTTGCTGTTAAAAACGGCGGACCCGACCCCTCTGTAAATACAAAGCTTAAGGATGTTATCGCAAAGGCTAAGTCAAACAATGTTCCCAACGATAATATCGAAAGAATTATTAAAAAAGCTGCAGGCGAAGGTAATTCAGACAACTACGAAGAGATTATGTACGAAGGCTACGGCCCGTCAGGCATTGCAGTTATCGTTGAAACTCTTACTGATAACCGTAACCGTACAGCAGGCGATGTCCGTCATTATTTTGATAAGTACGGCGGAAATATGGGTCAGAGTGGTTGCGTTTCGTTTATGTTCAGCCGTTGCGGTGTTATTATGATAGAGGCTGAGGATGTTGACGAAGAGAAGCTTATGGAAGATGCTCTTGAGTCAGGCGCAACGGACTTTATTACGGATGAAGAAGGCGTTTTTGAAATCCGTACAGAGCCGAACGATCTCGGCGCAGTCCGTGATGAACTTGAAGCAAAGGGTTATTCATTCCTCCAGGCAGAGGTTGAGTATGTTCCCAGCACTTATACAAAGCTTACAAACGAAGACGATATAACCAATATGACCAAGATGCTCGATATGTTTGAGGACAATGATGATGTTCAGAATGTATGGCATAACTGGGAAATGGAAGACTGATTAAAAGTTAAATCCGCAGTAAGGTTGATGTACTTACTGCGGATTTTTTTATTTGCTTTGTCTTATTTCCATCTTTTTCCAGCATATGAAGCCGTACATATCGTTTACGAAGAAAACAATGAAGCATACAGCCATAGGTGCATAGGTAATATTTTCAAGCGAAGCCAGCATCCATAGCAGAATCAAAACAAGGTCATTGATTGCATACCCCAGAGCAAAATAGGGACTGCGAAAAGCGGTGAGGGAAGCGGCAATGTAGCTTGTAAGAACTGAAACTGTACTGGGGATGAGGTTTGCTGTGTTTAAATACTTGAGAATAAAATAGAAGATTAAAGTTACTATTACGGATGAGATCGCAATAAATATAATCTTTTTTGAATTTAACTTGCTGACCTCGACCTCATTTGTTTTCTTATAAGGATGACGAATCCAGGAAACAAGAGATATCACCGCCATGGGAAGCGTCATTCCTGCATAAGTGAGCAACTCACCGTAATAGCCGAAACCGTAGGAAATCATAGCATAAATTACGCTGAAAATAATCATAAGCACCTGACCGGCAACAAAACCTTTCGCAAGCAGAATAAGAGAGGTTACTCCTATAAGCGATGCAGAAATACTGATGATGTCAGTACCTGAAAATAAAGATGAAACCAAAATGACCGAAACTGAAGAAAGCCACAGAATACGCTCAAATTTTGTAAGCGCTTTGAAAGAATTGATAATATTCATTTTTTCTCCTTTTAGTTGTTTTATAAAAATAAAAACACCCGTGCACATCTTCAAAGACCTAACGATGTGCTAACGGATGCGAAGCATCACACTACCCGGTGGCAGTAAATATTTTATTAACAATCGTATTATAACACGGCATTTTAAAAATGCAACAGTTTTCTGATGTTGATTTTAATTTTTAAAATTGTTATAATGATGCAGTAACAGATTGGTGCAAACGATATTAACTTGCTGCTGAAACAAGAATTTGATTAAGGAGCTGTTATATGGATAATAAGTGTTTATATATTTTTAATACGGAATGGTTTGAGCATACCGCACTGAAAAATCCGATCTGCACTTCTGACCATGCTTTGGAAGAAAGTTTTCCGGAGTTTTATTCGCTGAACTATGATGTGAGGATATTAGCTGTAAAAGAATCAACAGCAGAAGAAAAATCGTTTCCGTTTTATAATGATTACTATGAACGTTACGGTGTTAGATCTCTTTCTTTTTTTGACGAAGCATTTGAATTCGAGCCCAAGAAATACATTTTTTTGAACGGATTTAATCAACAACAGTTTATGCGTATTGCACCTAAAATCAAAGATACTGCTGAGGTGATATACTTCTTTAAATGTCCGAAAATTAAAGATCTTTCCGTATTATCAAATTTTATAAACCTGAAATGTGTGCATATGTTTTGGAATAATTCTTTGGAAAGCTTGTGGGAAATGAGAGGTAACAAGCATTTAAAAGTTATTTCTTTTCAAGCAATATCAAAGTTGAAGAATATTGAAGCATTGAGGGATTCTTCTGTTGAGTATATCCACCTCGATAGTTCTGATAATAACGGCAACAGAAAACCTGCACTTTTTGATCCAATCGTTTTTGAACAAATGCAACATCTCAAATACCTATCTCTCGGATATAAAAATTCCTTATAAATTGCAAGAATAATCCCTGGCAGACGAAAAATCTGTCAGGGATATTGATTTATCATTATTTCAGCGGGCGATTCGTGAATCGCTCCTCCGATTTAATTTTATATTGACATCTGTTGTAATTGTTATTTTTATTCAAAATTTTCAGGCATTAACTTTATCGGGAACTATATCTTCGTTGATGTAATCTTCAATTATTTTTCCATCGCTGATGCGGATAACTCTGTGAGCCTTCTGTGCGATTTTATCATCGTGCGTGATGAGGATGATCGTTCGTCCTTCAGCCCAGAGCTCGTTGATGATTCGCATAACCTCTTTACCTGAACCTGAGTCGAGGTTACCTGTTGGCTCGTCGGCAAGGATGACGGGAGGTTTTGCTGCAACAGCACGGGCGATTGCAACTCGCTGCTGCTGGCCGCCTGACATTTCGCTGGGCAGATGATTCATTCTTTTATCAAGTCCTACACGCTTAAGAGCTTCTGTTGAAAGCTTTTCTCTTTCCTCTGCTTTCATTCCTCTGTAAATCAAGGGAAGCTCAACATTACCCTTGGCTGTAAGGCTGGGGATGAGGTTGAAACCCTGAAAAATAAACCCGATTTCTTTGTTGCGGATGGTGCTGAGCTCATCATCGTCCATATCATTTATATCTTTGCCGTCGAGGATATATGTTCCGCTTGAAACGACATCAAGAAGGCCGAGCATATTCATGAGCGTTGATTTGCCTGAGCCTGATTGACCGACGATTGCAACATACTCGCCTCTGTCGATGCAAAGGTCAACTCCGTCAAGCGCTCTTACCTCGTTTTCACCGGGGTTATATATTTTATATGCGTTTTTTAGCTCAATAAGATGTGACATAAATTTATCTCCCTGAAAAAGTATACTTCATAATAACACGAATATTCCGTAAAATCAATTAGAATAATCAGTGCCGTTGTTAATTTTTTGTTAATTTTAGAAAACATATGTCATGAATGACAAGAACGAAAAAGAAAATTCGTATTTTTGATATGTTGATTTTAGTTAATAATCTGCTATAATGAAAGCAATACAAACAAAGCAGGTAGTTTTATGTTTCAAAAAATAAAAAAACGAGTTTCGAGAATACAAATAATCGCAGGTGGATTTTTTGCGGTAATTCTGATAGGTTCAGTGTTGCTTATGTTGCCTTTTGCGTCTCGTGACGGTCAGACAACGAATTATGTTGATGCGCTGTTTACCGCTACCAGTGCAACCTGCGTTACCGGTCTTGTACCGTTTGACACATATACTCATTGGTCGGTATTCGGTCAGATTGTGATTCTTCTTATGATTCAGATTGGCGGAATAGGCTTTATGACTGTTATTACTATGGCAACCCTGTTTATGCGCCATAAAATCGGCCTACAGAACAGAATGCTTATTATGGAATCGGCAGGAACGATAACTCTTTCGGGTATAAGCAATCTTGTTAAAAGAATTATCGGAGGAACAGCCGTTATTGAGTTGATAGGTGCCGCGCTTCTTGCTACGCAGTTTATACCCGAGTTCGGTGTACTCAGGGGGATTTATTACTCTGTTTTTCATTCGATTTCAGCATTTTGCAATGCCGGTTTTGATCTTATGGGTTATACTGAACCCGGGGCATCTATGATGGTTTTTAATGATAATGCTGTTGTCTTGCTTACTCTTTCACTTTTGATAATTATCGGCGGTATTGGCTTTTTTGTCTGGGAGGACATTATCGTCTGCAAGGCTAATTTCAAAAATTATAAAATACACACAAAGCTTGTTTTGGTTGTAAGTGCGGTTCTTACCGTTGTATCGTTTTTGCTGTTTTTCTTTTTTGAATATGACGGTGCATTTAAAAATATGAGTATTTCAGATAAGCTTTTAAATGCGTTTTTTCAGTCAGTAACCCCGAGAACGGCAGGGTTCGCTTCAATAGATATGTCAACGCTATCTGAACCGGGCAGTATTGTTACGATTGTTCTGATGTTTATCGGCGGCAGTCCGGGTTCAACGGCAGGCGGCGTTAAGACTACGACGATTGCGGTTATTCTTCTTTCTACGATAGCGTATCTTCAGGAGGATAATAATGTAACAGTGTTTAAAAAGCGTATTGAGGATAAAATGGTAAGGCGTGCAAGCTCAATTGCATTTATATATTTCTCAATGATTTTCGCTTCCGCTCTTGCTTTGAGCTGGATCGAACCCATTGGGATAAGAGAAGTTCTTTTTGAGGTCGTTTCCGCTGTTGCGACGGTCGGACTTTCAATGAATGTTACGGCGACGCTTTCATCTGCATCAAAGGTGATCCTGATAGTTCTGATGTACGCAGGCAGAATCGGTGCACTGTCTTTCATAATGCTTTTGACGAAGAGAAACAAAACCGCAATTCTTAAACGGCCTACGGGCAAAATTATGATAGGTTAAGGTGAGATTATGAAATCAATTTTGGTTATAGGTATGGGCAGACTCGGCAGACATCTCGCGACGAAAATGCTTGAACTCGGAAACGAGGTTATGGTAATCGATAAGGACCCTGATGTTATCGAAAGTCTTTCGCAGGCGCATAGCGATGCAAATATCGGCGATTGTACTAATGAAAATGTAATAATGGCGCTCGGTGTGGAGAGCTTTGATATCTGTTTTGTAACGATTGATTCTGATTTTCAATCGTCTCTCGTTGTAACATCTTTGCTTAAAACTCACGGTGCTCAGATGATTGTGTCAACTGCCAAAAGGGATATCCAGGCTGATTTGCTTAAGAAAATCGGCGCTGACGAGGTCGTTTATCCTGAACGCGAAATTGCAGAGAAGCTCGCTGTCAGATATAATTCAAGCAATATTTTTGATTTTATTAAGCTTACTCCTGAGTATGCAATTTATGAAATACCTACTCCTGAAGTTTGGACGGGTAAAACTATTGCAAGCCTTGGCGTAAGGCAGCATTATAAGGTGAATATAATAGCAATTAAAAAAGGAAACAATCTTAATACAATGCCCGGGCCCGATTATGTATTTAAATCAGATGACCACATCATTGTAATCGGCAGGGCAGGAGATGTGTTCCGACTTTCTTCAGAAAAATGAGGTGGGATTATGACAGTAAAAGAACGCCTGAAGGCTCTTAATGTTCCTTCAGTGCTTGAAGTTACGGGTAACCGTGTTGAAACAGCCGAAGAATGGGAAAAGATAAGACCTCTCGTCAGAGAAATGATGTATAAATGCGAATACGGTTATATCCCCGAAAAGCCCGAGAAGGTAACTTTTGAAATCAAGGAGACGGATGAAAGGTTCTGCGCAGGAAAGTCAACTCGTCTGGATATTGAATTAACATCCGTGATAAACGGTGAAGAGTTCACTTTCCCGTTTACATATGTCTATCCTTCAAAGGTTCAGGGGAAAGTTAAAGCCTTTGTCTGCATAAATTTCCGCCCCGATGTGCCGGATAAGTATATCCCGACTGAGGAGATTATTGATAACGGCTTTGCAATTGCGTCTTTTTGCTATCAGGATGTAACGAGCGATGACGGCGATTTTACAAACGGTCTCGCGGGCATTATCTATAAAGATAAGGAAAGAACGCTTTATTCTCCGGGAAAAATCGCTATGTGGGCGTGGGCAGCGATGAGAGTTATGGATTTCCTTGAAACCCGAGAAGAGGTTGACATTGATTGCGTAACGGTCTGCGGACATTCAAGGCTCGGAAAGACAGCACTTCTTACCGGTATTTCGGACGAACGATTTGCCTGCGTCCATTCCAACTGTGCAGGATGTAGCGGTGACTCTATCAACAGAGGCAAGCAGGAAGGAACGGAAAAGATAGGCGATATCATCCGTAACTTCGAATTCTGGTTCTGCGAGAATTATAAGAATTATATCGGCAAGGATGACGAAACTGAGTTTGAACAGCACTTTATGCACGCTCTGATTGCACCCAGACCTGTACATATCGGCTCAGCTCAGGAGGATAAATGGGCAGGTCCTGAGCTTCAGTTTTTATGCTGTGCTGCCGCATCTGAAGTCTATGAGCTTTACGGCAAAAAGGGCTTTGTATATGAGGAAGAGGACTACCTCAACTGCGGTAAAATGTTAAATGACGGAAGTATCGGTCTGTACTTCCGCCACGGTAGACATTATTTTGCCCGTGATGACTGGCACGGACTTATTGATTTTATCAATAAACACTTTCAGAATTGATATCTGTATTTAAAAATTCATAAAGTCCATTTTCTTTAAGGCTGAGAGAACAGCCGATGACTGCTTTTGCATATGCTGTTTCGTTCGTCAGTCCGTCAACAGTAATGGCACCGTTTTTGAGTGCAGTTGCCGTTGTTTCGTAAGAAAAAGAGGATTTACTGCAAGGTGTAAGTATAAGGCTTACACCTTCTTTTTTGCACTTTTTTGCAAACTCTGCGAATGAATTGTTATCACCGTCAACACAAACGGTTTGCGAATGATATGTGGTGTGAACAACGGCAGAAACATTCTCAGTGTTAATGCTGTTATAATCTAATCCTACATACGGATTAATAATTAAAACATTTTTATCAAGTTTCTGTATTTCATTCAGAAGATTGTTGTGCGTTTCAAATGCAATGCTTTCTTTGCAGGCTTCTTCAATGTTTTCAACAGCAATCATATCTTTACTGAAAAAGTCATTGCTGTAATTTCCGCATTGAAGCAGGTGAGCGCCGTAATGAAGATAGGTCTTTCCGTCAGAGTTTTCATAAACGGCATAAACATTTGGCTTTAACCCGTTCATAATAAGCTCAACAGCAGTTCTGAAGTTGATATTTGCATTAGTGCCTTTTGTATCAATCGGCGAATGGCTCGAAACAAGGCAGACGGGCAGATTCTTTTCGCTCATAACAAGGGACAGCAGAGATGCCGTATAAGCGAGAGTGTCCGTCCCGTGAAGAATGATGATACCGTTATATTTTTCGCTTTCGGTCGCCCTTAATTCATCAAGAAGAATGTCCCAACGGTCAATTGTCATATTTTCGCTGAGGATATCAAGAGGCATCCTTGTTTCAAATTGAACGGAATTGAAAGGGGAGTCACTTTGCCTGAAATTATTGATTATTTTAAGCTCTGCGCTTTTTGCGTCTGATTCGCGTCTGCCGTCAGAGTTTTCTGATGAACATATCGTTCCACCCGTAAGAATTAAAAGTATTTTTTTCATAGCCGTATCCTTTAAAAATTAGTTCTGTTATAATTATACCACCTGTGACGATAAAATCAATTGCTTTGATGTTAATGTCAAAATTTGAATATTTCACCAAATAAGGCATATACTTTTTATTGAAACTTCTGAAAAATTTATTGACATTTGATTTTATTGTGATATAATTTCTGTGTTAAAAGGTGAAAATTCTTTTGACCTGCGAAGACCCGTCTTAAACGGAAAGTCTGAAAGAGAGAGCGCGTCATTGGCTGAAAGCGCGCTTAAGATGAGTAGTAAGCACGGCAACACTTCGTCTGAGAAACAGTTTAATATAAAAGAGCGGATACTCTACCAAAGTATCAATACGGGTGGCACCGCGGGTTATTTCATTTACTCGTCCCGGGAATTATATTCTTATAATTCCCGGGGCTTTTTATTTTACAAAAATCTATCAGGAGGTAGATAACAATGTATAGAACTCATCTCTGCAACGAAATAAGAGAGAAACACATCGGCGAGGTTGTCGAACTCGCAGGTTGGGTTGATGTTGTCCGTGACCACGGCGGCGTTCTCTTTGTTGACTTGCGCGACTACACAGGAATTACACAGGTTGTTGTTCACGACGAAAATCTTCTTAAGGGCGTCAGCAAGGAAACCGTTATTTCCGTTAAGGGTACGGTTACCAAGCGTGATGAAAGCACTGTTAACCCGAAGATTGATACAGGTCTTGTTGAACTCGTTGCCGACACTCTTCAGGTTCTCGGCGTATGCAGCCGTGACCTTCCCTTTGAAATCGGCTCAAACGATACTAATGAAAACATCCGTCTTAAGCACAGATTCCTCGACCTGAGAAATCCTGCGCTTCATAAGAATATCGTTCTTCGTTCAAATGTTATCCGCCATATGAGAAAGCTTATGGAGGAAAAGGGCTTCCTTGAAATGCAGACGCCTATTCTTACAGCTTCATCTCCCGAGGGCGCAAGAGACTTCCTTGTTCCGAGCCGTAAGCATCCGGGCAAGTTCTATGCTCTTCCTCAGGCTCCTCAGCAATTCAAGCAGCTCCTTATGGTTTCAGGCTTTGACCGTTATTTCCAGATTGCTCCCTGCTTCCGTGATGAGGACGCCCGTGCTGACCGTTCACCGGGTGAATTCTATCAGCTCGACTTTGAAATGGCTTTCTCAACTCAGGAAGAGGTTCTCAAGGTCTGTGAGGATGTTGTAAGCGATGTTTTCCGCACATTCTCAGATAAGAAAATTACAGATACACCGTTCAGATGCATTCCTTACAGAGAGGCAATGGCAAAGTACGGTTCAGATAAACCCGACCTTCGCAACCCGCTTATTATCTGCGATCTTACGGATATGTTCAAGAGAGTTAAGTTCAAGCCTTTTATGAACAAGCAGGTAAGAGGTATCGTTGCTCCTTGTAAGAATGAAAGATGGTTCTTCGACAAATCTCTTGCATTCGCTCAGAAGCAGGCAAAGATGGCAGGTCTTGCTCATATCACTCTTCTTGATGCTGAAAACTACGGCTTCAAGGATGATCCTATCAGCAAGGTTATGACAAAGGAAGAGATGAAAGAAATCGTCGAGCTTACGGGCGTTAAGGAAGGAGAGACAATCTTCTTCATCTGCGATAATTCTTCAGATATTGCAGATAAGAACGCAGGCGTTGTACGCACATGGCTCGGTAATGAGCTCGAGCTTATCAAGAATGATCGCTTTGAGTTCTGCTTCGTTGTTGACTTTCCGATGTATGAGCGCGACGAAACAACAGATAAGATTATCTTCACTCATAACCCGTTCTCAATGCCTCAGGGTGGTCTCGAAGCTCTCGAAACAATGGAGCCGACTGAAATCCTTGCATATCAGTACGACCTCGTATGTAACGGCATTGAGCTTGCATCAGGTGCTGTGCGTAACCATAGCCCTGAGATTATGAGAAAGGCTTTTGAAATCGCAGGTTATCCGGAGGAAGAGCTTGAAAAACGCTTCAGCGCTCTTTACAACGCATTCCAGTTCGGTGCACCTCCGCACGCAGGTATGGCCCCCGGTGTTGACCGTATCATTATGCTTCTTGCAGATACTGAAACCATCCGTGATGTTATCGCATTCCCGCTTGACGGTCAGGCTCAGGATCAGATGCTTGGCGCACCCAGTGAAGTTACAGAGCTTCAGCTTTACGAAGCTAATGTCAGCATCCGCGGCAGAGGCGGCTCAGAGACGCTCGGTTCAGATTTTTCTGACGGTTCAGCTCCTGTAGCAAAGTCTGCAAAGGCAGAAGCTAAGGCTGTTAAGGATAAGCTTGCAAGTCTTGAGTCTGTAAATGAGCTCAGCTTCAGCGATGATGAAAAGAAAAAGATGAACAGGATTTTTGAGATGATGTCCAAAAATGAGGTCAATCTCGGAAATACTGATACAGAAGATGTTGAACCTATGGTATATGTTATGCCGATGACCAACATTATCCGTGAAGATAAGAGAAATCAGCCGTTCGAACGCAAAGATCTTCTTGCAGGTGCTCCGCAGAGCACTGAGGATAGCTGGCAGGTTCCCAGACTTGTAAAGTGAGGTGTTAAAAGTGGGATACTATATTAACGAAATCAAATCAACAGGAAATATCGCTGTTGACGATACAATCCTTATTAAAGGAACTCCTGCAACTGCAGGCTCTAAGATGCTTGAAAATTTCAACCCGCTTTTCAGCGCCGATGTGGTTGAAAGACTTGAAAAGTCCGGATATGAGATTTCAGGTAAAACAAATGTTGGTGAATTCGGCCTTGACCTTATGGGTGAAACCTCGTATTTCGGTGCAACCGAGGTTGACGGTAAGCTCGCAGGTGCGGCTGCAACACTCGTTAAAAACGGCGATATAAAGGCAGCGCTTAATGTTGACCTTAACGGCGCACCCAGACGCGCGGCTGCTGTAGCCGGTGTTGATTTTATCAAGCCGACATACGGTACAGTTTCCCGTTACGGTGTGATCGCTGCTGCTTGCTCAGGTGAGCAGATCGGCGTAACAGCAAAAGATGCTGAATCTGTAAAGGAAATCCTTTCAGTTATTGCAGGTCACGATTCAAAGGATGGCACAAGTCTTCCTGCAGAGAAGTATGACTATGAAGATGTTGCTGTTTCAAGAATGAAGGTCGCTATTGTTAAGGAGCTTTATGACCTTGCATCCGATGAGGTAAAAGCGAATATTGATAAGTATTCAGAGTCTCTTAAAGCTCTCGGCGTAACGGTCGAATCAGTTTCTCTTGATTGCGTAAAAGAGGCTCAGACAGCTTGGCAGATTCTTATGTCGGCGGAGACTACTAACAACCTTTCCCGTTTTGACGGTGTAAAGTACGGTTACCGTACTGCAGACTACAAGAATATCGATGAGCTTTATGTTAAGAGCCGTACAGAAGCTTTTTGCTTCCTTACAAAGGCTACAATTATCTACGGTTCAGATGTTCTTGCGAAAGGTAAGTATGAATCCTGCTATGACAAGTCGCTTCGCATCCGCCGTGTTGTTGCAACAAAGGTTAAGGAGATTTTTGCTTCTTACGATGCAATTCTTGCTCCTGCTTGTGCAAATGCTGAGTATAAAGCATACGATATTATCGATTCATTCGAAAAGGTATTTGAGGAGAGCGTATTTACAGCCGTTCCTAGCATCACAGGCTCACCTGCGATGGTAACAAAGGGAGTTCAGCTTATCGCTGACACATATAAGGACAATGTTCTTCTGAGCATTGCAAAAAGCGTTGAAGGATTGGAGGCATAAACGATGAAATACGAACTTGTTATAGGTCTTGAAACTCACGTTGAGCTTTCAACAGATTCAAAGCTTTTCTGCTCCTGCGGTGGTCATTCAAGCCCGAAGGAGCCCAATGATTGTGTTTGTCCTGCTTGCTGCGGTATGCCGGGTATGCTTCCTGTTACCAACAAGCACGCAATCGAGCTTGCAGTAAAAGCAGGTTTTATGCTTAACTGCAAGATTAATCAGTATACAACTTTTGATAAAAAGAGCTATTATTATCCCGACCTTCCCGCATCTTATCAGACTACACAGTGGTTTAATCCCATCTGCGTTGACGGTAGTGTGGAGATCGGTGAAAGAACGATCGGCATCAAGCAGATTCATCTTGAAGAGGACGCAGGTAAGCTCGTTCACGATGATGCAACAAACACATCTTTTGTTGACTACAACAGAACAAGCGTTCCTCTTATAGAAATCGTAAGCCGTCCTGATTTCCGTTCATCAGATGAAGTTATTGCTTATCTTAAAAAGCTTAAGTCAAGCCTTCAGTTTGCAGGTATTTCCGAGTGTGAAGAGGGCGCAATGAGATGTGATGTTAACATTTCTGTCCGTCCCGAGGGTTCAGAAGAATTCGGCGTTCGTGCTGAAATTAAGAACATGAGCTCACTCTCTGAAATAAAGGATGCAATCGAATTTGAAAAGGTTCGTCATGTTGATGCTCTTGAGCGCCATACAGAAATCCTTCAGCAGGAAACACGCCGTTGGGATGATGTCAAGAGACGCACATTCCCGATGCGTAACAAGGAAACAGCGGCAGACTACCGCTATTTCCCGGATCCGAATCTTATGCCTATCGTGATTGATGATGAGTGGCTTGAAGCAATCCGCGCAAGTATGCCTGCAACAGCAGAGGAGCAGAGTCTCCGTTATACCGAGATGGGTATTCCTGAGAAGGAAGCAATGGTACTCGCATCAGACAGAAAGCTTTCCGATACATTCGACGCAGTTGTTGCCCTCGGTAGAGCTCCGAAGTCGGTTGCAAGCTGGATTCTTACAGAATGTATGGGTAATATGAAGCGTCTTGAGCTTGATGAGCTTAAAATTGATTCTGCTAAGCTTTCAAGAATTATTGAGCTTGTTGATACAAACGAAATCACTCGTCCTGCAGGAAAGAAGGTTCTTTCAGCAGTGTTTGAAAGCGATGTTGATGTTGATAAGTACTGCGAAGAAAACGGACTCAATGTCAAGGTTGATGAAGGATTTATCCTCACGACAGTTCAGCGCGTTGTTGCTGAGAACCCCGATGCTGTTGCTAACTACAAGAGCGGTAAAACAAAGGCTATGCAGGCTCTCTTCGGTCTTATTATGAGAGAGCTCAAGGGAACGGGCGATCCCGTTGTTATCCGTGATCTTCTCCAGAAAGAACTCGATAAATAAATTTAAAGGAAGTCGTTTTCAGCGGCTTCCTTTTTTGTTGACAAACAGAAGTTATATGTTAAAATTTATACTATAGTCAGATTAATAAAGGAGAAGGAAAATGGAAAAAATCGGCAGGGAAGTGCTTTTCCTTGAAGCAAAGGGCTGTGTCCCTCGTAATGGTGAAGGTTCATTTATTCGCCTTAATGACGGCAGGGTAATGTTTGGTTATACTGAATTTGTCGGCAATGATTGGAACGACGATGCAACTGCAAATATTTCGGTAATATACTCCTGTGATGAAGGTGAAAACTGGTCAAAACCTGAAATCCTTTTCAGAAAACCCGAAGATTCGTGGAATATTATGAGCTTCTCGTTTCTCAGAATGGGAAACGGCGATATTGGTGCGTTTTATATCGTGAAAAATGCCGACCGTACAGATAAAATCGTGCTTACGCGTTCTTCGGACGAAGGTAAAACCTGGTCGGAACCGATCAATTGTCTTGATTGCCTCGAAAAAACAGATTATTATGTAATCAATAATGATAGGGTAGTCAGATTGAAAAGCGGCAGAATAATTCTACCGACTGCAAGGCATACGGTGATTGATGCTCCTCGCGATTTTATGCCGGGTGTAACATGCTTCTTTTATTCTGATGATGACGGATATACATGGAATAAGTCTGATGATGAATTGATCTGTCCGTTTGCGTCCAATCCCGACGGATATGAAGAGCCGGGGATTTATGAAAAAACCGACGGTACACTCTGGTGCTATATCAGAACAAGTCTTGGATTTCAGTTTGAATGTTTTTCAAAGGATGACGGCATAACCTGGACAACGCCCGAACCGAATCTTTTCTTCTCATCGGCGTGTTCCCCTATGCATATTAAAGATTGCGGTGAATTTACCGTCGCTGTGTTTAATCCCATTCCCGAGCATCTTCTCAGGGAGGATTATGAGCCGTGGGGCAGAACACCTTATGTGATTGCTGTCAGTACGGATATGGGAGACACCTTTAAAAAAGAGAATGTTTTCTATCTTGAAGATGACCGAAAGAATGGATATTGCTATCCTGCGGTAATCGAATGTGAAGACGGTTTTCTCGTTGCATACTATCATTCAAACGGTACGGATGTCTGCCTTAACAGTATGCGTATAACTAAAATAAAGTATGAAGAAATAAAAAAATATCTGTCATAAAACAAATTAAGGAACTTGATTTTATGAATGGATTCGAAACTATAAACCAATATGCAGAAACATATTTCGACCCTCCCGAAAGAGTGCGTATCGCAGGCAGGGGAATCGTTGTAAGAGACGGAAAAATCCTGCTTTCTCACGAACTGAATACGGGCGTATATATGTCACCGGGCGGCGGACTTGAAGAGGGTGAGAGCCTTGAAGAATGCTGTGCCCGTGAGCTGATGGAGGAAACGGGATATGAGGTTAAACCGTTGTTTCAATTTCTCAGAATTAATGAATTTTCATTTGAAACGGAATATGTCAGCAACTATTTTATCTGTGAAGTAACGGGTGAAGGTAAGCAAACCTTGACCAAAATCGAGATTGAACACGGCATCGTACCCGAATGGGTAAAGATTGAAGATGCCCTCGCGATTTTCGGTACATATAACGAAAAAGCTCCCGATGTACGCAGTCTTTATATCCGCGAGCTTACAACAATCAATAAGTATCTTGAAATTGAAAAACTGTTTGTATGACAGAATTACCATGGTATAAGGAGTGTTTTAGTTGATTCCCTTTAAGCAGAACAATGAAATTACATATGATGATAAAGAATTGATGGAAGAAAATACTTTCGTCGGAGCGCAGATGGAAGATAGCGAGCTTCCGAGTTTTGAAGCTGTTAAAAGCAATCTACCTCAGCCTGTATGGGCTGATCACGAAGACTATATTGACTGTTATTGGAAAGCATGGGAAATTGCTTTTTCAAACCTTCGTAAACCCAAAGAAGACACAGGATTTGTCTCAAATTATATTGATGCGGCATTTAACGGATGTATATTTATGTGGGACTCAGCATTTATGCTGATGTTTGGTAAATACGCAGACAGAATTTTTAAATTTCAGAAAACTCTTGATAATTTCTATTCTCATCAGCATGCCGACGGCTTTATCTGCCGTCAGATTGAAGAAGAATCAGGCTGTGATATTTTTGCCCGTCACGACCCGTCTTCAACCGGTCCGGAGGTGTTGGCTTGGTGTGAGTGGGACTATTTTCTTAATTTCGGCGATAAGGAACGCCTTGCTCGTGTATATCCCTGCCTGGTAGCTTATCATCAGTGGATGCAGGAGCATTTCACTTGGCGAGACGGCACATATTTTTCTTCAGGATATGGTTGCGGTATGGATAATTGTCCTCGTCTTGATGAAAAGTACCATGTTTGTTACAGTCACGGCCATATGGTTTGGGTTGATGCGTGTATGCAGGAGCTTAATGCTTGCAATATACTTATAAAAATGTCAGAAATTCTCGGCAGAAAAGAGTTCATCCCGGAGCTTGCTGCTGAGCGCGACAAGCTTTTTAAAGTAATCAATGAAAAGCTTTGGGATGAAAAAACAAAGTTTTATTATGACCTCAGGGATGATGATACCTTTAACGGTGTTAAACATATAGGCGCATTCTGGTCGCTTCTTGCAAAGTGTGTTCCTGAGGACAGAAAGGATGATTTTATAGCTCATCTCGACAATGAGCAGGAGTTCAAAACCGTTCACCGCGTTCCTACTCTTTCGAGGGATCACGAGGAATATAATCCTGCAGGCGGATATTGGTGCGGTTCGGTCTGGTCTCCGACAAATTATATGGTTCTCAAAGGTCTTGATGAGTATGAAAGATACAGTCTTTCATATGAAATTGCAAAATCGCACCTTGATGCAGTTGTTAGTGTTTTTAAAAACAGGGGAACGCTTTTTGAAAATTATGCTCCCGAGCTTGTTGATGATATGTTTGAAAAGGGAAGCTCATCAATGGCTGATTTTGTCGGTTGGACGGGACTTTCGCCAATCTCAATAATGTTCGAATATGTTTTTGGCATCAAGCCCGATGCAGCTGAAAACAAAATTACCTGGCATATAAATCTTCTTGAAAAACACGGCGTTGAAAAATATCCGTTCGGCATAAACGGTGAGCTGACTTTGCTTTGTGAAGCACGCAGTTCAGAGGAAGAACAACCTCAGATAACGGTTGAGTCAAATGTTCCCGTGGAGATTGAAATAATCTGGAATAATGAGCAAAGCAGAGAAATCATTTCGGTTTAAAGCACAATTTTCCGAAAAGCAGATGTTTTTCAACATTCACACCTCAAATTTTGCAGTGTATTATGTTGTGTGAATAGGATAAAATGTGGTCGAAAAGAAACTCCCGAAGGTGATGTTATGTAACACTTTCGGGAATTCTTTGTTTATTGCATTTTGATTTGATGTAAGTTACTTGTCAAGTAACAATTATTTCGAGTATAATTCTATTTCTAATTTATCTTTTACGGTTGTTCTGCTTGCATCTAATTTAAAAAGCTCAACATTTGTAATTTTAATATATAAAATATCGTTTGTGTTAGAAATGCCGTAAAATTGTGCTTTTGCCAAATCGCCATAATCACGGATACCCTTTCCGATTCTATTGCTGTGTCGATTATATTGTAAATGTTCTCCAAAAACATTATACTCAATAACTTTACCGAAATTTGTCATTACAATATATTTGGAATCTTCGGTAAGTGCTATTCCGTATGTATCATTAGTCATAGTGATTCGTGCTGTGAATGTTACGGCGTTATCAGTTAGGGGTATCAGCGAAACATTTGAAATGTCAACATAAGAGTTTAATGCATCTATATATTTATCACCTATTTCATCGATATGTAGAAAGTTTTGCTTGAATTCAGCAAGTTCGCTATTATTCTTTTGAATAACTCTGGAGCAACATAAAACCGATATGAAAACACAAAGAATTGCTACTACAATATTTAGAATTATAACTGTAATCTTTGTTTTCTTTAGTTTTATCTTTTCTTTATTTAGTTTTTCTGTGTTAGCAATCAACTTGTTTTTTTCGTTTTCAACCTCTACCTTTTTTTCTTCGAGTTTTGAGATAATAGGTTGCACCCAAGAAAAGAAATCTGCTTCTGTTCCATCAATCGATATCTGCTCTTTAATTTGTGAAAAAGCAGATAGTTTTTTAAAGGAATCATCAATATCAGACATAGAGTATTTATTTGTGCTTTTTTTGAATCTATATTCAAGAGTACTGATAATATTTCTTAATTCACAAATATCAATTTCTTTATCCGAGTTTGTTACACGGATGTCGCAGTCGTGATTCGTAAAAACAATACAGGAGTATATCGGCATTTCAGGGAATAGCTTTTTCAAAGCCTGAATATGATACTTGTTTTGTTCTATGGGGTTTTTAAAGGTATTGTTTTTTGCAGTCCTGAAATATTGTGTCCAAGTTGCATCAGTATTTTTGCCATAGATTGTTCCTTTATAGTGCTTTATTTCAAAAACATATAAACCGGTTTCGTGAATTAGAACAAGGTCAATTTCAGTTGTTTTTGAATTATCAATAGGCACATTCAAATTCATCAAGATTTTTCCGTTGCCTATTATTGATTTATATAATTCGCAAAAAAGCAAGTATTCGCCATAATAACCTTTGCCACGTTCATCCCAAATTTGCTTTTGCTGTTCAATATCTACATTTGTTAATTGAGTATATACATCTTTAATATCCATTTAGAAATCTCCTTATAGCTTATGAATGGATTATACCACATTCTTCTAAACAGTACAACTGCATATTAATTATGCGCCTCAGTAGACAAACAAAACACCGATGAAGAATCAAACGATTTCTCATCGGTGTTTTGCTATCACTTAAAAGAAACCGGCTTTGTATCACCTGTCGCAAATGCGTTGGGACCGGGATCAGACATGGAAAAATACATCTTTGCAGCCTTGGTCGTGCCGAAATCGCGGTTAGAGCCGGAGTTCTGCACCTTGTTAAAGGCATCTCGGAACATCTGGTTGTGGGCTTCCTCTCGGTTCAAAAGAAAATCAATGGTCTCACGCACCTTCTTGTCATCAATCTGACGGTAAAGGTATTCGTAAACCACCTTCGCGCGCTGTTCGGATGCGATGTTGCTGAGCAGGTCGGCGCACAGGTCACCCGTAACCGTCACATAATCACCC
>JAGAVE010000037.1 GCA_017942105.1 Clostridia bacterium
GTCTCATCGTCGGCGGAATTTCTTTCGGCCTTTTTGCTTAACGATATGAAAAAAACAAACAATAAAACATCGGTTCAGTTCATCCTCTTCTTTACTGTCGGTGCACTGAACTTTATTTTCAGGCAGGTAGTTTTCACCGTCCTCTCCACATTCGGAGTTAACACTATGCTTTGCAATTTCTTCGCTTTTTCAGCGAGTGTTGTTTCGTCGTATCTGATTAACGGACATATCATTTTCAAAAAACAAGAAAACGAAGAAAGAGTGTGGTGGAAGGTTTTTCTCAAGCTCTATTTCGTTTACGCAATAACAGGTTTGTTACTTTCAGGCATACTTCTCTGGTTTTTCCTCGATGTCGTCAGGCTTTCACAGTTTACGCCCTCGTGGATTGAAGCGCTGAACCTTACAAAATTTATGCCCGCAATTGAGGCAAACCTGATTGCAAAAGGCAACACAACACCCGTATATGAATGGATTGCAGAGCCTATCGCTTCTGTTATAACGGTGTTGATACTGACACCCGTAAACTTTATTGTTAATAAATACTGGGCATATAAAAGCTAATAAAAATTACGGAGCCGCTTCGGTCGAAGCAGCTCCGTTTTATTATGTTATCCATTCATAAAGTATTCCGTACAACTCTCTTATATGGTATGTAGGTACTACCCATATTTCGGTTATTCCTGAAACAGCACCGCTTTCAAGTCCGAGAGAAGCCGCGATCCGTTGCGCTCTGTATTCGTGAAATTCATTGGTTGCAATTGCGATTTCAGGATTCAGTCCTTCGCGTTCAATTATTTCTTTTGAAAAGAGAAGATTTTCACGAGTAGATGTTGACCTATCTTCTTTGTAAAGCCGTTCGGGCGATATACCGTTGTTTACAAGGTATCTGTACATACACTCTGCTTCCGATATATCTTCATCAGCACCCTGACCGCCTGAAAGTATGCAACGAGACTCCGGATTTTCTTCAAGATATCTCTGTGCCGCCTTAAGCCTTGCAACCATCATTCGGCTCGGTCTTTCTCCGTAAACACGGCAGCCGAGAACGATAACCGTCGATGACGGTGCGGGATCTTTTGCTGCCGCACCCACCATAAGAACTGTTTCGAATGCCGCCAACAAAAGAACCGCTGACAATACAACACACAAAAACACCGTAAATATTTTACCAGCCTTTTTATTGCGTATTTTTCGTAGAAGCATTGAGGTCTTATCCGAATTGAACACCATCAGAAATGCAGAAGCAAACAAGATAATTCCCGTTATGTTTCCGATATTTACAATTCCGCTGAAAACTATCGGAATGGTAAACCACACAACCATCAGACCGCTGATAAATAAAAGTGCTTTTCGCAGCCTGGTTTTATTCATCACCCTCACCTCGGTTCACCTTATACATAGCCTTATCCGAGGTGTACATCGTTGCACCTTTTCGTCTGCCGAACCAGACGATATTTTTGGCAAATGAATACCAATCGTTAAACACACGGCTTTCTTCAAAAATGAGGCTCTCAGTCTGCTTTTTAAGCGGCTTATAATTTCCCGAATAAATATCATCAAAGTATTCGGCAAAATTATAGCTTAAACTGAGCTTTTCGCCCGTTTTACCCGGTCTGCGAAGAACTGCTTTCTGATACTTTTTCAATTCATCAAAAACATTCTCTTCAATGCCGAGCGACTCAAGAAACGGTGCCATTTCCTCATCGAATTTCTCATCGTTATACATACACTCAAGGAACATACCCTCTTCGAAAAACCAGACAATATTTCCGAAAACAGGGTTGTGATAGTTCCAATCCCCTTCCAGAGAATGAGTCAGTCTATCCTCGTAACGGGAAAGGACCTTTCCGAATACTGTGTCGGGATTGGTCATAGCGAAACTGAGCAACCTGTCATAAAATTCACGGTAACTCAGACCCTTTTCATAATGTGCATAAATAGCAAAGCATCTTAAAAGTCCAAGGCTATGGAAGCATTGAAGAGTAACTGAAAAAAGGTTTGATTTAACCCACATTTCCTTTGTCATCGTCGCAGTACCCATAACTATCTCTGAATACTCGGGCACTTCCTCCTGCGTCTCTGCGCTGTGGATATGATTAAACTTAACCTTATTGGATTTTATCGAATGCTTCTCGATATATTCGGGGCTACCCATAATCGAATTCGGCAGCACCTCGCAATGGTAAACGCTGACAGAGTTATGCTGGCCTGCATCTAGGAGCTTGCAAAGACCGTCGCAGAAAGAATCGTAGGTCTCGCCCGGTAAACCCAGAATAAGCTCGGAATAAGTCGGAATCTTAGCCTGATTATATTTCCTGACAATATCCGAAAAATGCTTCATAGTCAGATTGCTTCTGTTAACATTTAAAAGTGCATCGTCGCAAAGGCTCTGATATGCCATTGTTGCACCCTTATCGATATGATACTCATTGAACTTGGAACAGATTTCAAATACCGTATCATCATTTTCCTTCGCATAGCAAGGACGGAAAACATCGGGGTATCCCGTTGCCTTTTTAAGCTCAATGCAATAATCCGCAATTTCAACATCACGCCTGAACATACCGAAATTAGCATCTGCACAAAAACAATATTCTATTTTTTTGTCAGAAAGCCATTTAAGCTCTGCTTTCACCTTTTCCATCGGGAAGAAACGGACCTTGCTCTTTGCACTCCAATCGCAATAGGCACATTTATAGGGGCAACCTCTGTTTGTTTCTATTACAGAAAGAAGCTCAACTGTTTCAGTCTCCGTAATCGGGTCAAAAAGACCTGTCAGATAAGGTGACGGATAGGCTGAAATATCCTTGCAGGCGCTTCTCTGAGTACAGACAGCCTTGCCGTTTTTACGGTAAGCAATATTTTCAACATCGGCTAAATCAGCATCATTCACAAGAGCCATAAGAAGGTTATAAAACGGTTCTTCTCCCTCTCCGAAGATGAGATAATCGATAAAATCAGACTCGTCGAGAAGCTCCGTACTATCGTTTCTGACGCTGTGACCACCATAGATAATAACGCACTCGGGATACTTTGCCTTTACCTTTTTTGCAAGAGCCTTATTGAACTCGACATTCCAGGCATAATTTGAAAATGCAATAACGCCGGGATTTACCATCCTGCTTATAATGTCGTCTGTTTTCTCTCTTTTATAAAAGAAGCCGCCAAGCTCATAAGCTGATCGAAAATCTTCAAACTGTAACGAATATGCCGCAAGGCATCCTGTTGCATAAGGCAGATAAACGGATTTATCAAAAGCAAACCCCGCCTGCACAAAATAAAGCTTTTTCACGGCACATCCTCCTTTTTAATAGGTTACTTTAAGATTATTCCTCTTTGAAGAATACACAGGTGCATCATCACGCCTGCCGTACCACACATATTCCCTTGCGTATTCATCGATTGTCGTGACAGGTTTTTCCTCGGTCACGGTCACGATATTTCTGCGCTTTTCAAGAGGAGCATAGCTGTTATTAAGTATTGTATCAAAATAAGCTTCGAAATCATATTCAAGCTCGATATCAAGACTGCTCATATTCATCTTCTTGATTATACCATTCTGGTATTTTATAAGATCATCCGTTATATCACAATCTGCAGAATACATTTTTATATACTCTTTGATTTCACCATAAAACCTTTCGGGATTGACAGCACCTTTCATAAAAATGTACTCGTCAAAGCCCCATGTAGTCTTGCCGAAGCCTTCAAATACACTTTTGAATGAATCCTTACCTTCGATAACATTATCGACAAACTGTGTGCATTCTTTATATAATTCACCGCAGAGTGTTTCAGGATTATTTTTACTCCACTCGATAAGACCTTCATAAAAATCTTTGTAGCCTATACCCTTTTCTTTGTAGAGATAAATTGCAATCATCATCGTAAGGCACATCGTATGAAGACCCTGCGCATAAAGCGCAAAGATATAAGACTTTTTCCAATCTTCAAGATTCATCGAATAGGTTGAAACGATGTTGTCACTGTATTCTTTAACTGCGTTTTCATCAACTGCCGAATGGTGCTGTCTGAATTCCGTACGGCAGATCCCGATTTTGTATTTTTCAACTGCATCCTTGCTGCCGAGCTGAGAATTAGGAAGAAGCTCACACGGATAAACGATAACACTCTTATGCTGACCGCATTCAAACAAAGTTGCAATTCCTTCTGAGAAGCTTTCATAAGTTTCACCGGGAAGACCGAGAATCAACTCAGAATAAGCCATAATTCCCCTGTTTGTATACATCTGCATAAGGTTTTTGAAATGCTCGAGGCTCATATTAGTTCTGCCGATATTCTTAAGAGCTTCGGGCGACATTGTCTGGAAAGAAAGAGTCGGTGACTTTCCGAGACCCTCATCAAACATTTTACAGCTAAGATTGAAAACAACCTCGTCTCTGTTTTTGGTAAAGTTTGTCTTGAACTTTTCGGGATAACCTGTTTTTCTTTTTGACTCGATCATAAGATCGGTAATCTCTTCGTCACGGTCAAAAAGAGCAAAGTTTGCATCACTGCAGTAGATATATTCGATTTTGTTTTTCGCCATCCATTCGATTTCGGCTTTCAGCCTTTCCATCGGGAACATACGGACTTTTGATTTCAATGCGCCCCAATCGCAATAAGCACAACGGTTCGGGCAACCGCGGTTTGTTTCCCAGATTACTGAATATTTAATACTTGTATCTTTGAGGATCTCGTCAAAATAACCTTCAAGATACGGTGACGGAAAATCTGAAATATCGCAGACAGGCTCAGGTTGAGTTGTTATAACTCTGCCATCCTTTCTGAATGAAAGGCCATTGACATTTTCAAGAGGCGTTTTCTCAGAAAGAGCAAGAAGGAGATTTTTAGTCGGTACTTCGCCCTCACCGTGGGTAAGAAAATCGATATAGTCATATTTCTCCATTTCGTCTGCCGTCGGAGAAATACTGTGGCCACCCATAAGGATGAGGCAGGACGGATATTTCTCCTTAATTTTCTGTGCAAGAACCTTATTGAACTCCATACTCCAAACATAGCAGGAAAGTCCGACAAGATAAGGTGAATCCATCTCGTCAACGATTTTTTGCGGCTCGTCACGCATAAAAATAAACTTTTTAAGACAGTATTCACTTTTAATCCGCTCATCCGCCCACGCATATGCCGCAATCGTTCCGATTGAATAAGGAAGATAAGCTGATTTTATCCCCGAGCCGAAAACTGAGTTTGTCTGCACAAAGTAGATATTCTTCACTGCTTTACTTCCTTTCTGAATTTATAGAAATTGCTTCCTGATTTTCTGCCGTACCACACTACGAAACGAGAATAGTCCTCCCACGAAAGAGGAAAGCCTTTTTTATCTAAAATTATTTTCGTTTCTTTGCTTTCTAATTTTGCAGGGATCCCGCCGAGTATCGCATCAAAATATGACGGGAAGTCATAGCTGAAGCTTGCCTCTTCACCCGCAATTTCGGGATATTTTATTAAAAACCGCTGATATCTGAGAAGCTCGTCAGCAAAGGATTTATCTTCGATGAAACTGTATACAAAAGGCTTTATCTCTTCATAAAACAAATCTCTTTCATATACCGTCATCAGAAAAACCAGCTCTTCAAGCGGCCATTCAACACTGCCGAATCGCTCATCTGACCGGGTTATCGAGGAGTTATTTTCAATAACATCGTGAAGTTTATCTTCAACCAGCTTCATCGCCTTACCTGCAACCGTCTCATTGTTTTTGCGAAGGAAGTCCATCAACGCTGAATAGAAATCCTTATAACTCACCGAAAGAGAATCATAAAGATACAGCGCAACGAACCTCAGCAGACCAAGATGATGAAAGCTCTGCACAAGATACGAAAACTCGTTCATTTCAATCCAATCAGCATTTGACATAGAGTAGGTTTTGGTTACAAGGTGCGAATACTCAGCAATTCCGTCATTTTCCTCAGCCTCGCGGTGAGGCTCATTAAGAGGAAGCTTTGTTGCGGAAATATCAAATTTCTTCATATAATCTGCATCAGCCATCGTTGAGCAAGGCAGCAGCTCACAGTTGTGAATATACAAAGAATAATGCTGACCGGCTCTCAGAAGCTCATCGATACCGTTTTTTAGGCTATCTACCGTCTCGCCGGGAAGACCGAGGATAAGCTCCGTATAAGTCGGGATTCCGCACTCATTATATTTATTCATAAGCTGAGAAAAAGTCTCAACCGGGATATTTTTTCGAAGCACATTTTCCGCCGCCACGGGAGACATCGTCTGATACGAAATCGTAACGCCCTTGCTCATTGAGCTGTCTTCAAACTTTTTACCTATTCTGAAAACGCGATCATTGCTGTTTTTGGCATAGGAGGTCTGAAACTTTTTGGGATATCCCCTCTTCTTCCTTGCTTCTACGAGCATATCGGCTATTTCTTCGTCTCGTTCAATGATGCCGAAATTAGAATCAGTGCCGCCGCATCCGACTATTTTGTTATCGCAAAGCCAATCAATTTCAGCCTGAATTCTTTCCATAGGAAACAGCCTTAATTTCGAAGCAAGGCATCCCCAATCGCAATATGCGCAGGAATAGGGGCAACCGCGGTTTGTTTCAAGCAAGGCAATGAATTCATAATGCGGATAATCTTTTATTAAAGAATCAAAAACACCTTCGAGATACGGTGACGGATAATCACAAAGCAGGAATGGAGCTTTTTCGGTATCTTTACACTCTTCACCGTCTCTGTATGAAATATTCTTAACATCGCTAAGCTCTTTTTTGCCTATAAAAGAAAGCAGAACATCTCTGAAAGCTTCCTCGCCTTCGCCATGAATCAGCACATCAATAAAATCATACTTTTCAAGCTGAGAATGACCGTCACGAACATGATGACCTCCAAAGATTATTTTACATTCCGGGTATTTTTCTTTAACCATTTTTGCTATGGCTTTATTGAATTCATAGTTCCAGACATAGCACGAAAAGCCGATAACTGACGGGTCGGATATTCCCGCCATTATCTCTTCGGGTTTTCTGCGTTCGAAGATAATCTGTTCAAACGAATAGACGCTGTTTATTCTCTCATCCTTCATTGAAAATGCCTGAAGCATACCGACGGCATAAGGCAGATGTGCACTGCCCGAATAAGTATAATTAGCCTGAACAAGATATATTTTCTTCTTTTTCAACGCATTCACCTCCCGAGACAAATTTCTTCTCATTCTAACAAATTATTATATCATCGACTTATTATAATGTCAAACAAAGGTATTATTTTCTTTCATGTGAGAAAACTATTTCAGGGTGATTATATGCTGATTACGCTTATACGCGTTGCCATTCTTTATTTTTTCGTGATTTTATGTATGCGGCTTATGGGAAAAAGACAGCTCGGTGAGCTTCAGCCAACCGAGCTTGTTATAACGATTCTGCTTTCCGAAATTGCCGCTATCCCGATACAGGACAACGGAGTTCCGCTGGTTAATTCGATATTCGCCGTTCTGCTGTTAGTGTCGCTTGAAATAATCAATTCCGTATTGTGCCTGAAAAGCTCAAAAATACGCCATATTATAGAAGGTAACCCCATTGTGATAATTCGCGACGGAGTAATTGACCAAAAGCGTCTGAAGCAGCTTCGTTTTTCATCCGAAGACTTGATAGAACAGCTTAGGCAAAAAGATGTTTTTGACATCAATGAAGTAAAATTTGCAATCGTTGAAACTAACGGGCAGTTAAGCGTTATGCTCAAAGAAAAAAATCAACCGATCACGCAGGAAGCGCTTGACTCATCTGCAAAAGAAAAAGGATTGCAAACTATGATAATAAATGACGGAAGGGTCATTTCAAAATCGTTTGAAGAATGTAATATGAACGAAAAAAAGCTTAAAAAGCTTCTGGAGGAAAACAAAATGACTGCTGACGAAATTCTGCTCTTGCTTGCAGACAGCTTTGAAAACTATATTATCGTAAGAAAGGACAAAGACATTTGAAAAGATTTGCAATTGCCGTTTTTTCTCTTTTGTTTACGATAACATTTTCTATAGGAAATTATTTTCTCGTATGCAATAAGGTTGACACAATCATAAGTATTATGGAAAAAGACCGTCATCTTACTCTGTATGAAGGAAAAGCGGATGAAAAACGCATAAATGAAATTACAGAAACCTGGAAAAAACACGAGGTTTTCTTAGTTTCAATGATGACACATCACGAGCTTGAAGATGTTGAAATCGGCGTGCAATGCCTTAATGACTATGTTAATCAGGAGTTTACTCATGAATATATCAAAACTCTTAACGAATGCATAAACAAGCTTGAGCATATCAAAGAAACACAGTTACCTGACATAAAAAACATTTTTTAGCAATCATATCTGAACAAACAGCGAATGTAATATTATGTAACAGCACACGACCTTCATTTACAATTTATTCATTGATTATTGCGCGAAATATGCTATAATTAATATAACATCAGAAGTGATGAATAATTGTGAATGGAGGTGATAGCATGCTGTGGTTATGGATAGTGCTGATAATCGCTTTTGTAGTTATTGAGGCTGTGACAACACAACTGGTTACCATATGGTTTGCGGTCGGCGCAATCGGCGGTCTTATTGCTTGTGCTTTCGATTTGAGGATATGGATTCAGGTTTTGATTTTTGTCGCAGTATCCGCTATCACTCTTTTGGCAACACGACCGTTTGTCAAACGCTTTTCCGAGGCGCATAGGGAGCCGACAAATGCTGACCGATATATAGGCAAGCAGGCAATCGTCGTTGAACCTATTGATAATATACATTCAAAGGGTTCTGTTACCATAGGCGGTCTTGAATGGACTGCTCGCTCAGCCAGCGGAAAAAGATTTGATAAGGATGAAGTTGTTACGGTACAAGCAATCGAAGGCGCAAAACTGATTGTTAAAGCAGAATAAGAGGAGTGTTTATTATGGAATTTTTAGGTATTTTTATTGTTGTTTTTCTTATAATTATGGTTATGATTCTAGTAATCGCCAATGTAAAGATCGTTCCCCAATCAAGGGCATATGTTGTTGAAAGGCTCGGTGCTTACAAAACTACATGGCAGACAGGCTTACACATTAAGGTTCCGTTTTTTGAAAGAATTGCGAGAAATGTTTCCCTTAAAGAGCAGGTCGTGGATTTCCCTCCCCAGCCCGTTATAACAAAGGATAATGTTACGATGCAGATAGACACCGTCGTTTTCTTCCAGATTACCGACCCTAAGCTTTATGCTTACGGTGTTGAAAACCCTATCTCTGCTATCGAAAACCTTACTGCAACTACTCTTCGTAACATCATCGGCGAGCTTGAACTTGACCATACTCTTACATCAAGAGACACTATCAACGCAAAAATCAGAGGAATTCTTGATGAAGCTACTGACCCGTGGGGCATCAAGGTGAATCGAGTTGAGCTCAAAAACATCCTTCCTCCCCGTGAAATTCAGGATGCAATGGAAAAGCAGATGAAGGCAGAAAGAGAAAGACGAGAGTCTATCCTTCGTGCTGAAGGTGAAAAAGCAAGTCAAATACTTGTTGCTGAGGGTAAGAAAGAATCTCTCATCCTTGCCGCAGAAGCCGATAAAAGAGCCGCTATTCTTCACGCTGAAGCCGTCAAGGAATCGAAAATCCGCGAGGCTGAAGGTGAGGCTGAGGCAATACGCACAATTCAGCTCGCTGAAGCACAAGCCATCGATTATATTAATCAGGCGAACCCGGGTGACGGCTACATCACTCTCAGAAAGCTTGAAGCGTTTGAAAAAGCCGCTGACGGTCAGGCAACAAAAATCATTATACCGTCCGAAATTCAAGGCGTCGCAGGTCTTGCAGCCGGAATTACGGAAACATTGAAAAAATAAATTAAGTCTCATCAACCGCAACAGAGCAACAATAACTGTTGCGGTTTCATTTTTCACTTGTCATTAAAAGCAAAATATGTTAGAATTATTTTATATATTTTAAATATAAGGAGTGTTTTTATGGCACGAGTTCTTATTGCTGACGATGAAAGCAAGCTCAGACGCCTCGTATGCGACTTTCTCAGGCGTTCAGGTCACGAACCCGTTGAAGCTTCCACAGGTGGAGAAGCTCTTGAAATTTTCAACACGGACCCCAAAATCGAGCTTTGTCTTCTCGACATAATGATTCCTGAAATTGACGGTTGGGAGCTTTGCAGACAGATACGCAAAACATCCTCCGTACCTATAATACTTCTGACGGCGAGAAGCGCTGAGTTTGACGAGATAACCGGCTTTGACGCTGGCGCAGACGATTATGTTACAAAACCCTTCAGCCCTACTGTTCTTATGAAACGAATTGATGCTCTTTTAAGAAGAGTTAACGCAAGGGTGATGAAAAACGACAAGGATATCATCAGCCTTGACGGTCTCGTTATGAATAATGAAGCGCATCAGGTTACTATTAACGATGAGCCGATTGAGCTTACGCTCAAAGAGTATAACATCCTGCAAAAGCTTATCTCCAGCCGCGGAAGAGTTTATACAAGAGAACAGCTTCTTGATGATATCTGGGGCTATGATTATGTCGGCGACGCGAGAAATGTTGATTCCCATGTTGCAAGGCTTCGCGGCAAGCTCGGCGATTGGGGCGTAACCCATCTTAAAACAATTTACGGCATCGGCTATAAAATTGAGGTGAGCTGATTTGGCCTTTCATAAACACGGAAACTTCAGGCTTTTTCCCAATGTCCGTATTCAGGTTTTCGTTCAGTTTATTCTGATTTTCCTGCTCATACTCGCAATTATCCTTTTTTCATCAAACTCTTTTTATGTCAGTATGATTGAAAGCTCAAAAATGTTTGAGATGAGAAACGCAGGTCAGGCTCTTCAGAATATTGACTTTTCCGGTGTCGATGCCCTTGATAAAATTTCAGAAACAGAAGTTAAGCATGATGTACTCGTTGAGATATATTCAAAAGACGGCGAAAGCGGAGAATATATAAATACCGTATATTCAAAATGTGTTCACGGGGTTTTATACGGTGACAATAAAAACTCCAAAATCGACGAAGAATTCAAGCCGATTATAAATTATTCTTCCTCTGATTTTGAGCTTTTTCAGGAATATGACGACAGCACATTTGCAGGCACTTCCCAAAATCCCATTTCAGGAAAAAGCTTTTTCGTGCTTGTTACTCCTTCGACAGACGGAAAATATATTTTTATAACTGCTGTTGAATATTCGCTTATTGAGGGTATTGCGAAATCGATCTCTCTTGCGGCAATAATTATAACTACGGTGATTTTCATTGCCGTTTCAATTGCTGTTTATTTTTATATTACCAGAATAACAAAACCCATCAACGATATCGTTTACGGTACAAAAATAATGGCTGAAGAAAAGGATAAAAAAATCCGCATTCCTGTCAGAAGCGGAATTATGCGTACAGAAACAGAAAACGCGATTGTTAACATAAACGCTCTTTATGAATCGCTTATGCTCACCCAGGAAAGGCTTCTTGAAAAATCCGAATTTCTTGCTGACCAGCTTAATGAAAAGGATATCGAGCAGAAGTCGCGAGCAAAATTTATTGCAGACACATCGCACGAACTGAAGACACCGATTTCAATTATTCAAGGCTACGCTGAAGGAATTAAATTTATCCTTGATGACAAAGAAGCCGCTATCGAATATTGCGACACGATAATCGATGAATGCGGAAGAATGACTGACCTCGTTGTTAATATGATGAGTCTTTCTAACATTCAGCATACTGACGAGCTGGAGTTCAGCAGCTTCCCCATTAACGCTTTTATTGACGAGCGAATGAAGCTTCATTCCAAAATATTTGAGAAAAACGAAATTGAAGCCGTTAACAATATCAAGGATGAGATTTATGTATATGCTGATATTTCAAAGCTTCAGTTTGTTATAAACAACCTTATTTCAAATGCCGTCTCCTATATCGGAGGTGAAAAGAAACGCATTGAGATAAGAATTGAAGATATCGGAATGTGCTACAGAATTTATGTTTTCAACACGGGAGCTCCCCTCCCGCAAGACAGCCTTCAAAAGCTTTGGGACAGCTTTTACCGCCAGGATGCCGCCAGATTGCGTTCAGAGGGTCATTTCGGGCTCGGCCTCTCAATTGTTAAGGCTGTGCAGGACGCTCATTCACAGCAATGCGGCGTTGATAATGCAGAGGGTGGAATAGAATTCTGGTTCGATGTTGCAAAAGGCTCAGCGCCTGAAGAAGAAAAAGAATAATAATGTCAAACGCAGGTTTCTCAAACGAAACCTGCGTTTTATACTTTAAATATTAAAATTCAAATTCGGGAAGATATTCCTTGTGAGCTTCCTTCATTTCAGCGTAGCACTTTGTTGCCTTTTCCCAGTCGCCAACAAGAGGATGAACGAGCAAGCCTTTGATTGCGGCCTCATCCGAGCCTGTTGTTGCCGCCTCAACCGTAAACTTCTCGTACGCCTTAACTACTCTCATAAGAGCGATAATGTGCTGATTCTTGAAGTTTTCAACCTTAACGGGTTTTGCTCCGTCTGCGCCGATTACTGAGGGAGCCTCAATAATTGCATCGTCATCAAGGAAATCAAGAGTACCGTTATTCTTTACATTAACAACCTGAATGTCGTTAACATCGTTTGCAAGCGAATTGATGAGCGAAACAGCAGCAAGAGAATACTTATGTCCTCCACGCTTATCAAGAAGAGCCGGCTTGATACAAAGCTCTTCATCGTTATACATTTCAAGAAGCTGCTCTTCGATTTCCATACATACTTCGGCTCTTGTCTTGTCATCAGTTCTCTGATGCTCAAGCTTAGCCTCTCTGCAATAATAATACTGAAGATATGATGAGGGAAGACCCTGTACAGCCTTGAGACATTCAAGGTCAAAGCCGTCATCCTTAATGTTAGCCATAACCTTCGGAGAGAAGCCTGACTCAATAAGACCGGGAAGAAGCTCTTCACCGTTTTTCTTGACGGATGTTATCCAGCTAAGGTGGTTAAGACCAACATACTCGATATCAACATCTTCACCTGTAATTTCCTTAACATCGTCAAGCATATCAATCGGAACATTGCAAAGACCGATGTTCTTAACATTTGTATGGTTGAGAACAAACTCAGTGATAATACCTGAGGGGTTTGTAAAGTTAATAAGCCAAGCATCAGGACAGATAGCTTCGATTCTTTCGCAGATATGCTTGATTACGGGAATCGTACGAAGTGCCTTGAACATACCGCCGATACCTGTTGTTTCCTGACCGATGAGACCGTATTTCTTCGGGATGCTTTCATCAAGATGACGGGCAGGAAGCTTACCTACACGAATCTGAGTAACAACGAAATCTGCGCCCTGAAGAGCTGTATCAACATCGTCTGTTATAACAACCTCACAATCAACGCCTGCTTTTTCAAGCATACGGATGCAGAGATTTCCTACTATAGTGCGCTTTCTCTCATCGATATCCATAAAAGAAATCTTCTTGAGCTTAAGCGTATCCTGAGCCTTAAGAAAACCATCAACAAGTTCGGGACAATATGTACTGCCTGAGCCGATAACGGCAACTGTAATTTCTTTCATATGTAAAACCCTTTCTTATTTATACTGCTGGAAAATCCAATTTACACAACCCGTAACAGGAGGCTGAGTAAGCTTGATAAAGCTGAGCTTTCTACCGCTTGCCTTAACAGCCTTGTCCATAAGAGCCTTAAGGTAAATCTCTGACGGAAGCTTTGTATGGATTGAACCTGAAAGAACAACCTCTACAACCTCATCTCTGAAATTAAGCGTGTTAAGGTGAGCAGTGATAAGAGCTGCTCCTCTTTCTGCCATTTCATCAATAATATCAAGAACTACCTTATCGCCGAGCTTTGCTGCGTCGAAGAAGAAATCGATAAGACGCATAATGAATGTATCAGCGTCCTCTTCCTCAAACTTTGAAACGAGAGCAAGGAACTCCTCTTTTGATGATATTGCATACTCATCAAAAACCATCTTCGTGACTGCAGTCTTTCTCAAGCCGAGGTAAACATCATCATAAACAATCTTGTAAGTCTGCGTTGCGATCCAATGACCGTTGCCGACATCACCCGAATACTCGGAAAGACCTGCAAGCTGAAGCATCTTGCCGTCGGAATCGATTGCGTTACAGCAAGTACCCGTTCCGCAGTTAAAACCGATTGCGGCAGGGCCTGTTGAGCCCGCCTTAACAACGATGAAGCCGTCATTATAAATTTCAAAATTCTCAAGACCGTAGTCAAGAAGACGCTTCGTCATCTCATCATGCTGATACTGATGGTCAATACCTGCGAGACCCATAAGAGTGAAGGAAACATCCTTTATTGAAATTCCTGCTTCTTTCGTAAGCTTTTTAAGGCCGTCCCAAATGATGTCCGCAGCCTCATCAAAGCTTCCCTCCATATTTTCGTGGTTGCTGCCCGGTCCTTTAACCATTGCAACAATTTTTTTGTCCTCATCAAAAAGGGCATAGGCGGTTTTGGTTCCGCCGCCGTCAACACCAATGTAGTAACTCAATTCGGTATCTCCTTTGATTTTATTTCAAAAACTAAAAAAGTAAATGAGCTGTGTCCGCACAACGGACAACTGTGCACATAAATATGCACAATATCATTATACATTATCACGCAAACAAAAACAACTGTTTTTTACACTTTTTTGTAAACGACAACCCCAAATTCGGTCTGAGTTTCAAGAAAATCGAGTTTTTCAAGCTTCATCTGATCCGCGCGACCCGTTTTATAATAATACGGTGTCATTTTAAAAAGATTCATAATATCTTCATTAGTGCTGAGAGTTATTATATTATGTGTTTTAATCAAATCCAGCCTTTCGAAGCCTCCCGGGGTCTCTTCGGAAACTTCATTTTTATAGGGTTTATCGTAGACGGCACTTTTAAGTTCCAGAAGATGATTTTCTAGAGGAAAAGCCTTGATAAACGCTCCTCCCCTTTTCAAAGCACGGTGCACCTCATTTTCCGCGTAAGGTGCAAAAACACAGACCGCTATATCACAGCTTTCTGCAGGCAACGGGATATCCGCCGTGCTTGCAACCGCAAGCCTCAGCTCCTTGCATCTTTTTGAGCCTGCAATCAAGGCTTGCTTGGATATGTCTATCCCAAAAACTTCCGGATTTTTTCCGCTTTCTTTAAGGCCGTTATAAAACTGCGCCGTATACCAGCATTCTCCGCAACCTAAATCAATCAGGGTTGTTTCATCCTTTGAAAAACGGATTATTGATTTTATCAGCTCATTGCAAAGGTCATTATAAAATCCTTTATCAAGGAAATCCTGCCTTGCTTTCACCATAAGCGTATCATCGCCGTGGCGTTTTTTCGAAGAAGTCTGCACCCTTAAAAGATTGACATATCCCTGCTTAGCTTTGTCGAAGCAATGATTATTATCGCAACGGTAGGTTTTTCCGCCATCTGCAAGGATTTCACCGCAGACAGGACAACTGAAGCTCATTCTCATACTGTCACCACACAATTAACCTCCCGAAAAATTCCGGGAGGTCAGAATTTTATGAATTGAGAAGCTTTTCCGGAGATTCTCTCCACGGAGCCTCAATCGGCTCAGCCTGAATTTTTTCAGGCGCCGCCCAATGAACGGCATTGGTTATTACCGTCTGAATATCCTTATTATGGAAGGTAGGACTTGTTTCATGACCCGGCTGGAAATAGAAAACCTTTCCCAGACCTCTGTTCCAACAGCAACCGGAACGAAAAACCTCTCCGCCACCGAACCAACCGATGAAAACCAGCTCGTCAGGCTGAGGAATATCAAACCGTTCGCCGTACATTTCTTCAACATCGAGATAAATAAACTCGCCGATACCTTTTGCTATCGGATGATTAGGGTTAACATTCCAGATTCTTTCCCTGTCACCCTCTCTCCATCTCAGAGAGCAGGTCGTACCCATAAGGCGCTGAAAAATCTTTGAATAATGAGCTGAGTGAAGAAGTATTATTCCCATACCCCTGAGGACTCTGTCCTGAATCTTTGACACAAGCTCGTCAGGTACATCAGCATGGCCGCAATGCGCCCACCAGATAAGCACATCAGTGTTATCAAGAACCTCATCAGGAAGTCCGCACTCGGGTTCATCCTGAGTTGCACATCTGATATTAAGCTCCTCATCTTTGCCAAGAAAACCTGCAATGCAGGCATTTATTCCGTCAGGATACACCTTGATGACAGCTTCATCCGTTTTATCCTGAATATGTTCATTCCAAACTGTTACATTAATCATATCAATGCACCTCCATAAGAGAATGGTAACACAAACGGCCTGATTTTTCAATAGTTTTTCTCTTGTGCATTGACTTTAGTTTTTTCAGATTGTAAAATAGAATAAGGAGTTGATACTATGGCTAATATTTTCAATAAAATTATACGAGGTGCAATCGGTATTTTCGAGGGTGGTCTGTCGCAGGAGCAGGCAGCATGGGCTGAAGAAACCTATGATGTTCCCGTCTCTGCAAAGGCTGACATCCGTAAGCTTGCCGCTGAAGGTATTGTTATGCTAAAAAATGATGACGCCCTCCCCCTCTGCGGAAAGAAAGTTGCTGTTTTTGGCAGATGTCAGTATGACTATTTTTACTGCGGTTACGGCAGCGGCGGTGATGTTAACATCCCCTATAAAGTCAGCCTCAGCGAGGCTTTACACAACTGTATTGAAGTAGAGATAAACGAAGAAATTGATACTTTCTACCGTGAAAAGTCTGAAAAAAATCCGCCTGATGAAGGCTATTGGGGACACTGGCCCTTTAATTTTCCCGAGTTTATCCCTGACGAAGCTCTTATAAAATCGGCTTCGGAAAAATCTGATGCGGCTGTTATAATTATCGGCCGTGCCGCAGGTGAAGACAGAGAAAACAAGCTTTCAAAAGGTAGCTATTATCTTACGGATGACGAAATCAGACTCCTCGATGCTGTTACCGCAAGCTTTGAAAAAACAGTCGTCGTGCTTGACTGTGGAAACATCATTGATATGGAAAAAATCAGCTCATACGGCAAAAAGATTTCTGCAATTCTTTACGCTTTTCAGGGCGGTATGGAAAGCGGTAATGCCCTTTGCGATGTTCTCACAGGCAAGGTCAACCCCTGCGCAAAGCTGACGGATACCGTTGCCGTAAAATACAGCGATTATCCGAGCTCAAAAAGCTTTGGCGGCAAAGCATATAATAACTACACTGAGGATATCTTCGTTGGCTACAGATATTTCGAGACCTTCGCCCCTGAAAAGGTACTGTATCCCTTCGGCTACGGTCTCAGCTATACAACATTTAAAATCGAAGCTGTTGATTTCAAGAAAAACGAAAATGACATTCAGCTCAGCATCAGAGTTACCAACACAGGAAAGGTTGCAGGAAAAGAAATCGTTCAGATTTATTGCGAACAGCCCTCAGGTGCAACTTCGACAGCAAAACGGGTTCTCTGTGACTTTGCAAAGACAGATATACTCAACCCGAATGAAAGCTGTACGATCATATTCAACATTCCTCTTTACACAATCAGCTCATACGATGATTCGGGTAAAACGGGATTTGAGAGTTCATATGTCCTTCTTGAAGGCGAATATAAATTCTTTGCATCGGACTGTGTGCGCGATGGCACTGAATGCGGCAGCTTCAGCGTTGAAAGCACCTATCCCATAGTAAAGCTTCAGCCCGTCTGCTCCGTGAAAAACGGGTTCGACAGAATGATCAGAACAGCAAACGGCAAGATATCTGAAGAGCCTGTGCCGATGAGCAATGTTGATCTGAAAGAGCGTATTCTTAAAAGCCTTCCTAAGGACCTCCCCCACTCACTTGACAAGGGATACAAGCTTTCTGATGTCAAAAACGGAAAAATTACGATAGATGAATTTGTATCACAGCTTTCTTTCAAGGAGCTTGAAGCGATCACCCGCGGCGACTATATTATGCACAGTCCGCTCGGTACGAGCGGCAATGCAGGTGTTTTCGGAGGCGTCCTTTCTTCTCTTCGCGTACGGGGTGTTCCCGCATTGAGCACCACTGACGGCCCTGCCGGAATAAGAGTTACAAAGAAACGTTCGCTTCTTCCTTCGGGAGCTTGTATGGCGGCATCGTGGAACCTTAAGCTCATTGAAAGAGTTTATTCCTTCATAGCTGAAGAAATGAAGGAATGTGGCTCTGATATTCTGCTTGCCCCCGGTATGAATATTCACAGAAATCCCCTTTGCGGAAGAAATTTTGAATATTTTTCAGAAGACCCGATTGTCAGCGGTAAATGCGCCGCGGCAGTTGTCAAGGGCGTTCAGTCCAAGGGAGCAAGCGCCTGCCCGAAGCATTTCGCCTGTAACAATCAGGAGGTCAACAGAAACAAGAACGATTCAAGAGTAAGTGAAAAGGCATTGAGAGAGATTTACCTCAAGCCGTTCGAAATCGTTGTCAAGGAAGCTTCACCGAAAAATATTATGACATCCTATAACAAAGTAAACTCTGTTTACAGCTACAACCATTATGATATGGTTACAACCGTTCTCAGAGGTGAATGGGGTTATAAAGGAAATGTTATGACTGACTGGTGGACAAAGCACACCGAAAGCCCCGACTTTCCCGGGCTTCGAGACAATGCTTACCGCGTCCGCGCTCAGGTTGATGTGCTTATGCCCGGCGTCAACGGACGGTTCGGTTCAACCAAGCACCCTGACCCGACACTTTTTGAAACATACGAAAAAGACGGAGGAATTACTCTCGGCGAAATTCAGAGAAGTGCAAAGAATGTTTTGAATCTCTGTCTCGACTATATTGATTAAACAGCTTTTACGATACAAAAATCCCTCACGGAAAACCGTGAGGGATTTTTAGGTTAAGATCGAAATTATTTGGATTCAATTGCTATAGAGAACTCCACTTTGCCATCTTCGTTATATGTGAAGTTTGTAAGTCTGCCTGACTTGATTGTGAATGTTCCCTGAAGATTGTCTGTTTCATAAGCTTCTTTAACTACAGATGAAATCAACTCTTCGGCACTGCTATAATCGTTAATTTCAACGATAAGATCAAGATACTGCTTATACTCGTCCTTACTCTGAACGAATTCAAAGAATGCCGTTGCAAAATCACCGCAAACTACATCATAGGAATATGTTTTTCCCGGATTATCAGACTTTGCTTTTTTGATATTGAGAGACTTGCGAACATCCTTATCCTTAAGAAGCTTTTCGATAAACTCCATACACTCATCGTAGGTCGGAAGATCAACATTAACGCCTGTTTCTTCCTTGATTGCTTTTTCAAGCTCGGGCAACACAATGCCGTCAAGCAGTTCTGAAAGCGCATCCTCATCAATTTTATTGTTGAGGATTTTATTTATCTCTTCAGTGATATTGACATCAACGCCTAATTCAGACGAAAGCATCGTTTCGTAATAAGCAAGACCCGTTTCAAGCTCAACGCCCATATCCTGGCCCATCTGATACATCTTACCGTTTTTCAAAGAGATATAAGACACACCGCCAACCTTTTCATCAAAGTAGCTGCTGTTGATATCATCTCCGAAAGCCAAAGACAATACTACATTTTCGTCAGTATTACCAACAAGAGTAATTGTTATTTCTGACGAATCAAAAGCAGTTTTTCTTACAGCGTTGAAAGCCTTGCTTGCGGGATTGCCGCCTGCAAATGCAATAATGCCGACTACGATAGCAACTACAAGAACAAGAGCAATTGCTATAATAAAAGGCTTTTTCTTCTTACCGCCCTTTTTAGGGTTTACCGGCGGCTGTGCATATGTCAACGGCTGAGGAGTTGTTACAGCATCCTGCTGATTTGCCCATATCGGAGAGTATGTCCTGAACTCCTGCGATGCTCCCTGATTTACGCCGACCTGCGTTCCGCAATTAGGACAAGCAACAGCGTTATCAGCTATCTGTGTTCCACAATTTTTACAAAACATAGTAAAACCTCCTTAAGTTTTTACCCCTTAAGTTTATCACTATATTCTGCAAATGTCAATTTTCTGCTCTGAATTATCCGAGCTTTTCTTTACAAATACGGACGGATATCAATAGCAAGGCGCTCTTCAAGGTTAATAAGGCGCTTGGCAATATCCTTAGACTGTTCATCAGCCGCTTTATACTGATTAAGATATCTGCTGAGGGATTTAACGCCCATATTGCATCCGTCCGTCATCAGGTCAGCTATTGTTGCATCGGAGGTATCAAGCATAAGCTTCGCATTCGTTTTCATCCACGACATACCCTTTGAAACTGCGCTCGGCTCCTTACCGTCATCGTCATAGCATATAAGCAACTCCTGAATTTCATCATCAAGCGTTTCATGAGCGTTGCGGCAGGTTTCAAGATAATTTTTAAGTCCCTTTGATTCCACCTTATCCAGCACATCATCAATCGAATCAACACCCATTTTCACGCCTGCATCACATTCACGCAAAAGCTTTATCGTATCTTGTTCAATCATATTATCACCCTTTCATATTTCTATGAAGAGTTTTCCCGTTTCGGTTCAATAAATACAAAAAACTCCGAAAAATCGGAGGTTTCCGACTGTCGATAAACCCGCATAAGCATATATGCAGATATTATCGATATAAAAAGTTGCAAAAATATAAAAACAAAAACAGTGTTAAAAGGTGGGTGATACATCGAATATCACCCACCTTTTTCATATATTTGCCATTTTTTCACCCTCTCGAAGTACCTTTGTACATCTTCGGGGTTCAAAAATGTCATTCTGCAGATTTCTCGGCAGTCTCCCAGCTTGTCGAAAAATATTTTTCGACAAGCTGAAA
>JAGAVE010000038.1 GCA_017942105.1 Clostridia bacterium
GCAAAACTCTAGAAATCTTTTCAGGGTTTTTGTTTCATCGTTGTTTAATTTTCAAGGTGCTTACCTCTGCCTGAGAACCTCTGTCCTCGCGACAGCTTTGCTATTATATCAAACACCTCCCCCTTTGTCAACACTTTTTTTAGATTTTTTTTACTCTTTTTTCCCTTCTTTCAACCCTCCCGCGTGTTCCGCGAAGATGTTGTATTTATTCCCGTTTTGGGATACTAAATATTGGTGGTATATTAAAAATATAAAAACAAAGATATGCAAACTTGCCGTAAACTCTTGCATTTTGTCACGGATTGGCTTATAATTTTATAGGTTAAAAAACCGGTTGTTACCGTAATAATATCAACGGAGGTTATTAAAAATGAAAAAAGAAGTTTTAGTTGAAACATCTGCTCGTCATGTACATGTTTCAAAGGCAGACCTTGAGACACTTTTCGGCGCAGGTTACGAATTGACAAAGAAAAAGGATCTTTCACAGCCCGGCCAGTTTGCTTGTGAAGAAAGAGTTCAGGTTATCGGCCCCAAGGGCAGCTTCCCTGCAGTTTCTATCCTTGGTCCCACACGCCCCGATACACAGCTTGAGCTTTCAGCTTCTGACGCTCGCTCAATCGGCGTTGTTGCTCCCTGCCGTGAATCAGGTGATATTGCAGGCAGCGGTTGCTGCAAGCTTGTTGGTCCTAAGGGTGAGGTTGAGCTTGATGAAGGCGCAATCGTTGCAAAGCGTCACATCCACGCTACTCCCGACGATGCTGAGAAATACGGTCTCGAGGACAAGCAGGTTGTTAATGTTAAGATCGAATCTGACGGCCGTTCACTCATTTTCTGCGATGTTATCGTAAGAGTTAACCCGAATTATGCTCTTGCAATGCACATTGATACAGACGAATCAAACGCAGCATTTGCAAAGCCCGGTATGATGGGTGAAATCATCGCTGAATAATCAATGAACAAAAAATCAAGGAACCCGGAGAAATCCGAGTTCCTTTTTATTTTACAGAAACGGAAACAACACCTGTTACTTCGCCCTGATACTCACCGTTTTTATATGCCTGAGCCGTATACGAGCATTTATACTCGCCCTCTTTGACGACTGACGAAAGCTTATCTCTTTCAATGTACTGACCCGGCTTTATCATCGGAGAGGTATACAGCATCTCGCCCTGCGCATTGTAGATAACAAACTGAAGATCGTACCCGCAACTCTCGGGATTTTCAATCATAACATCACCAAGCGAATGCGGACTTTCAAAAAGAATCTTTTTATTTATCAGGTAGCGTATTTCACCTTCGGGTACTTCTTTTATGTGCAGACTCTCATCAATACCGGGTATCACTCCGTCGCATACCTCTCCACCCTCTGCAAGCGCAAGCCTGATTTGCGGCATCGACTGCGTAAGGGCGAGTGCAGAAAGAACGATCGCGACCAAAGACACAGCTACTATGATTATCGTTTTTGTTTTTTTCTTCTTATCCGTTTGTTTGTTTTTAACTGACATCTTCATCCACACCAACACTCAGCTTTATGCGAGCATATTTTGTACCGATTTTTTCATTCGTTTCCTTATCATAGGCATTGACGGCAACCTTAACCTCATGCGTACCGTAAGCAACCTCTTTAAAAAGCTTAACTTCGTTTATCTCTTTTCCTTTTTCAATGCCGAGAGAGCGATAGAGTACCTCGCCATCCTTATCAAAAACTGTTGCAACGAGGACATAATCCTCCTCGTTCGGATTGCCGAAGCAAAGCTCAGTAATTTCGCCGTTATCGCCAACGGGAATTGACGAATTGATGTAGAAATCGAATTTCTTACTGCCGTGAGCGTCCAGACTTTCGATAAAAACCTGCTGTTGCTGAGAATTGAAGGCAGAGTCTTTCGCGAGCATTGAGCTTTCAAGTCTGCCATTGAACTCAAAATTTCTGATTTCTGCAGGAACATTCAGAAATGTCGCCTGAACAAGGGCAGATATTCCGAAGCCGAGAAGCACGACGGGCAGGACAACAAAAAGAAAAATTCTGATATAATTAAATGAGCTGAGAAACTCTTTACTCGTATAATAGCTGACCTTATCCCATACCTTTTTCAAAAAAGCTACTTTCTTTTTTCGGCCGGTTGTTCGCTTTTCTTTACCAAGCTGTTTTTTCTCAGCCTTCTCATCCTTAGCCTTCTGCTTTTCGCGGCGTTTGCGGATATCTTCGCTCTTTTTTGCGCGCTCGCGCTCAGCCTTCAGCCTCCCATCCTGCACCTTCTGCGCCTGCTTTGCGGCCTCCGACTTTTGCTTAACAATCTGTTTCTGATTTTTTGAGGAAACATTCTTTCCTGAATTAGTTGCGCCTGCGACAGAGTTACCTGCCGCAGGCTTCTTTTTCTTATTAGCCATAAAAATCAACTTCCGTTATTCCCATGGAAATTTTTCGATGCCCCAGACCTGCGGATAACGGTTAATCTGAACTGCATCAACCTGAATAAGCACTTTAAGAGTTGTTCCTTCAGCGATCGAAGAAGCTTCAAAGGCGTTCGCATCAAATCCCGTTATAAAATCTGCGGTTTCGAAAGTTGCTTCGCCCGTTGATTCTCTTCCCATATAATAAACAGAATAGTCAACATTTCTGTTATCATACCAATTCTGAGCAAATCTATACGGCACAGCGACCTTATTCTGAGAAACGGTTCCGTCAGCAAGAGTCCACTGGTGGTTCATCGTTACACGGACGCAAGCCTTTGAGCCGCTGTGAAGAACATCAGCACGAAGATTGCCTATATAGTTTACATCTTCTTTGTCAAGGCTGAGATTATAAAGCCCATTCTCATCCTTGTATCCGTCAGCGCTGACCTTTTTGCCGTCATTCATAAAATAGACATCTGCGCTTACTTCAAACGAGCCGAGGCTGAAGCTCTGAAACAAGGATGTCTGCGTTGCAAACCAGGCAAATGTTGAGCCAACGACAGCAATAACCGCAACGACTGCGACGATTATTACAACTGCTCTTTTATTAAGTTTATGCAACATCCCTGTCACCTCACTTTATCTTTCTAATGCACCGTCAACATCCTGAGTTGAAATCAGAGTGAACTCAACATCATATGAACCGGGAGAATTATTTTCATCATATTCAATCCACGATGCGATTTTGACCGTTGTTATCTCACCGGGATTAAGAAGGATATAATGACCGCCGTTACCGTCTTCGCCGAGATTGTAAGCATCAAGAGCCTCATCCGACAACTCGGGGAGGGATGCTTCAATCGTCTTTTTAACGCTGTCTTCCTTCATCGTCGCATCCGAGAAGAAGAACCAGCGGAAATTCTCACCGTCGCCCGAAACGGAAGCATCTGCATAAATCCTTGCAGGTATTGTTCCTGAATTATAAACAGCGATTTCTTCGATATGAATGACCTTATCAAAAAGGACCTCATCCTTGTCAGCAAATTTGGTTGCTCCGTCGAAAACGATATTACTCTTTGACCTGAAGGAGGTATCCACCGATAAGTCTCCGAAGATAAAAGCATCACCGCTGTCAATCACACCGCTGTCATAAAACCAGGCAGATGTCGTTGACATCAAAGAAAAATATCCGACGCACATAACAAGCACAAGCGCCATTACAACTGCAGTTATTCTTCTGAATTTACTCATCGCTGTCACCTCTCTTTTTCTTGGATTTTAATTTAATTATAACTGAATTCATTACAACAAGCGAAACTGCAACAATTGCAAGAGCAATCAGCCCTGCTGTTTTGGAAAAATTGAGAAAGAAGATAGAGAGATATCCTACAAGAGGAATCTTATACCACATTTTTCCGACGATTCTTTCCGCCTGTGTCGGCATAGGATCGTCCGCATTGTTCGCGTCTCCTCGAGTTGTTATTGTCCTGCTCTCTTTATCGATTTCAACGATACGGTGCGTAAAATGAAATTTATCGCCCGACGACCTGACCGTTACAACATCTCCCGGCATAAGCTCCTCAAAGCTTACCTGCCTGACGAAAACCACATCGCCTCGCATGAGAGTTTCAGCCATACTGTTACTCGTTACCGCATAGCCCTTTGCACCTGCAATAAGATTGACACCGATGAAAGCAACCGCCGCCACCGTTACAATCGCAAGAAAATTGAACAAAACATTTCTTATACGAATTTTCAACTTTCAGCGCTCCTTATTCGGAAATGGCGGAAAAATCGTAAGTATCAATCGAAGACCAGGTTACATTATCTGCCTGCTTCGATTCAAAAGATACCTTGATATTGACTTCCTGACCCGAATACGCGTCGGAAATATCGTCCTTATAAGCTATTTTGGTTATTACGGGAATCTTGCCAACAACAGAAGAAACCGCCGCGGCAGAGTCTATATCCGTAAGCTCCTTCTGACCGTTACCTGCACCTACATAGTAGAAATGGCATCTGCTGCCTGCATTAACGCTTTTTGCCCACGCATCATCGGCAAATTCAACGATGATATCATCATCTTCGCTTGCAGTATAAACAACCTGCCTTGCCGTTCCTGTACTGTAGCTCGTATACTCAATCATAACGCGGATCTGCGTTTCTGTTGTTGAATGATTTTCGATATGAAGCGCCGCTGAATTACCGTCAAGATTAACAAGGTTATCCCCTTGCATAATGACCGTTTTACCCTGCGTTTCCAGATCAGAAAGATCTGCTGAAAAAACATTACTGATTACTGAAACTGATATGCTCTGGCTTCGCTGAGTTGATGCAGCGAACCACGCATACGATGTGCCGGGAATCATAAGTCCTGCCACTACGGCCAAGGAAGTTACAAACAATATTAATCTTTTAACCATTTCTTTTCTTCCTTTCCGCTAAAAATAATTCTATCTCGATCGCCGCCCAGGCGACATAAACAATTGCAAGAGCAATTTTAACTCCTGTCATTTTTAAAAATGTTGATACATATCCAAGAAGAGGAATTGTCATTCGGACTTTTCCGACCGCATAGGTTGCCGCTATCGGCTCAAGGTCTTCAATTTCATTGGCGTCGCCTTTGGTTGTAAAAAGACCTTCCTCCTTGTCGATTGCAACGATTCTGTGCGTAAAGCTTTGCTTCTTGACAGTATCCGTAAAGGTTACGATATCGTTGACCTGATACTCTTCAAAATCCGTACACGGTTCAACATAAATCATACTGCCTTCTTTTATCGTCGGCTCCATACTTCCTGTTTCGACTGTAAATGTCTTATAACCCAGAACTGAAGGAAACCATATAATTCCGATCAAAAACAACGAAATGAACAGGACAGCACCCGTCATCAGCGCGCTAATTTTTTTCTTTGGAGACGGCATCTTCATCTTCCTTCTTCTGAGATTTGCTCTCAACTATCATACTGACAAGATTAAAAGCTTCGCCGAAGGTAATGAAAACCAACGGAAGAACGATAACAAAGAAGATAACATTCGGATTCTGAAAAATTCCGATAACCGAGCCGCTTACCGTACCCAGATTATAAAAAACCTTGCCAACTATCTGATCAGGCCAGACCTTCTGCTTATCGTTCTCTTTGTTATTATCGCCTTTAGTCGTAAAAACAGGTCGGTTATCATCGCCATGATATTCTATCTTAACGATTCGGTGAGTATTTACCTCGCCCGATATCTCCTGATCCAAAGAATAAAAGCTTATAACATCGCCGACTTTGAGCTCATTTGCATCGACCTTTTTTGCAACAACAACCGTTCCGATTTGATATTCCGGAATCATACTTCCTGTTTTGACCTGCAAGACACTGACTCCGAAAACGCTCGGCACCTTACCTGCGGAGGCATTAAGAACGGAAACGAATACAATAAGACCGAAAATGAAAATCAAAACGGACAGCACCGTCATAATGCGGCTGAAAATTTTCTTTGCCTTTTTCATATTTTAACCGATACGCTGAGCGCTGATATTGATCTTTCCAAGAGAGGATTCAAGACCGCTGACTGATGCGGGCGCATCCTCCGAAAGACCGATTTCATAGTAGATTACGAATGTATCTCCTGACGCTTTCTGATAATTGCTGAGGCTGAAGTTGCTGAAAATCACGCCGTCATTAAGTTCAGAAAGAGAAACAAAATCATCAGATTTCGCAAGCAGAACCTTATCTGTATGAGCAAGGTTCTCGCCCGTTCCTACAACCTTCGTTGTATACATCGAATACTTTATGCAGACATAATCCTCAAGCTCCTGAGGAATATCCTCCGGAATGCTGTCAATGCTGAATTTAATTTTCAGCTTGTCTGCTGTTTTCGTTGTAATCAAAAACTTATATTTATTGTAGCTGCCCGGAACAAAATCGTTAAGCTCAATGTCGCCTGCAAGAGGCTGATACTTTCCGCTTTCATTCTCCTGATAGAAATCTATCACCAGGGTTTCACCGCTGATAGCGGCCTTATACGAATCGAGGTTAGTTGCAAAATTGCTCGTAAACCACGCGAACGAAACAGCTACAAGAGTAAGGGCTGATGCCACAACCATTATTATATTTTTAATTAAACCTGCGTTTTTTCTCATTGCTGCACCAACCCCCTTTCATTTATTTTCCTATAACGCTCCAAAGAACTCTTTCGCCCCAATCATCATTTTCATCAGTTATTGAAAGAGTCAAAGAAATTCTCTTAGCGTCCTCTGCGTTAACGAGGATGCCCTCGTTTGCCGCGTCAGAAGTGCTGAGTGTCTTTCCGTTTTCATCAACTGCAATAACCTTAAAGCCATAACCTTCCGGAAGGTGCATATTAACATAGAGCGCACCGTCTGCAAGATTTACTGCCGCTATTGAAATCGGCTGCTCCTTGATTGATGCGAAGAAATCGAACGATTCAGCTTCCTCGCCAACCTTAGTTTTGAGCATTACGCCGATGAGTTTATCGGAAAGCGGAGACTTCTCATCGTCAACGACAGTGCAGGTCACACCAACGAGACCTGAATTCAGCGGATTTGAATAGCGTGCAATCTCATTCTTTGCATCTGCGTAATCAGCCGTCGGAAGAAGTGTTGCTTTCATTCCCGAGGTTTTATCGAGCTGAATGTCGTTTGAATTTATATTCTCAGGTGCAACGATATCCGTATACTCGTAAACAGTTCCGTCCTCAGCACCGTTGAGATATTCTATAATCATTGTTGCGAACTGAACGCCCGTAGCGAATTTAGCCGAACTGCCCTCAGCAAGAGCTTCGGGAACAGGATATCCGCCGAGAGAAACAAAGCCGCTGAGCTTCACTTCGGCAAGAGCCTGAGTTGAAGATTTAGTAAGTGAGCTTTCCTCTGCCGAACCTGAGCCGATAAACAACTCGCTTCGTGCCGTTCTGAAATCATAACTGCAATCTGCAAGGCTGACATTTTCACCTGCCGTGCCAATGATGTTGCCCGCTGATTCTGCCTCAGCCATATTTGCAAAAATTGCAGAGCTGAGAGCCATATAAGAAGCTTCGCCCACTATACCGCCTGCGGTCTTTCCGCCGAGAACATATGCGGTTGATGTTATACGGCTGAGCTGAGCATTGTATGCAGAGCCGACAACACCTCCGACTGCGAAGCCGTTGTTTGAAACAACCTTGCCGCTCGTTACGCAATCTGTTATAACTGCGCCGTTGACCGCACGACCTGCAAGAATACCTGCATCCTGATTCTTTCCGTTTGCATTTACCTGAGCGATAACAAAGCAGTTTTCAACCGAACCACCGTCAATCACGCTTGCAACCGCACCGACTGAATCGTTCTTTGAATCAGTAACATTGAAGCCTGCAAATCCGATGTTTGCAATTCTGCCCGTTACACTGCCGAAGAGGCTTGCTCCCGTGTAGTCATAAAGAACATAACCGTTACCGTCAAGACTTCCTGCAAAATCTGCGCCGCCTTCAATTCCTGCGAGGCTGATGTCCTGCGTAAGCTTATAGAACTTGCCTTCGCCTGAATTGCCGAGCATAAATCCGAAATCATCTGCAGAAGAGATGAGGTACGGACTTTCCTTTGTACCTTCGCCCTGAAGCGCATACTCGGATGTTATGCCGATTGCGATTTCAAGGCCGCCCGTGTATACGAATACGAGCTTCGCTTCCTCTCTTGCCGGAGCCGTAAGCCTTACTGCTGATTTTTCAGCATTGTATTCCACGAGACCGTCAACATCAGAAGTGATATCAACGAGATCAAAAATCTTTCCTGCCGCAACAAGTGACTTGTAGTTTCCTGTTGCATTGTTGATAACGATACTGTTATTTGTAAGAGTCATAAACTCTGTTGAAAGCTCTATCGTTTCGTATGTTTTCGAGCCCGATACATATGAAAGCGAATTGAGATCAGTTATTGCATATTCGCTGTTACGGTAAGCATTGAACTTCTCTGCACCGAAAGCGCCGAGGTCATTACCGTATGATGAATAGAATACGCCTGAGAATACATCGTTATCCTTGTTTTCTTTATCAACTGCAATGTTTTCAGAAACCTCGCCAACAACAATTGCTTTGACGCCGCCGCCTTCAACTGTTGCTGTTACGACAGTATCCTTAACGAATGCTCGGTTGATCTTATTAAACGCATCGTCTGATGATTCAGATGTTATCTGAGCGACGATACCTGCTGAAACTGCATCACCGTCAACATTGCCGCATACTGTTACATCATTAACAGAAAGCTTCTGCGGAGCTGAGATACGACCCGCAACGCCGCCCGCGATTTCAGCGCTGACCTGAACATCAGCATAAACATTGACAACATTTGCCGGCTCAGACTTAACTGCACCGACGATGCCTCCGCCGACCGTGCCTGAAATCACAGAAACATCATAAAGTGCCGCTTTTCTGACAAGACCGTCATAAATACCTGCGACGCCACCTGCCGTTTCAAGCGTTGCGCTTGTTGAATCAAGAGTTGTTGCAACCTCAACAGAGTTGAGAGCTACATCTTCTATAATAGTTGAATTACCAACGCCGACAAGACCGCCTGCAACAGCGCCTGCCTGAGTTGCCGTAACCTTTGATGAGTTGACCGTCACATTTCTGATGGTTGTATTATCCGAACGGCCGACGAGCACACCGGCATTTGCTGAGCCTGAGATATCTGCATTGTTGATAATAAGGTCGCTGATTTCAGCGCCGTCAGTTGCTCCGAAGAGACCGCCGAATGTGTTACCGCTCGTTCTCAGACCCGTAATGGAGTGTACCTTACCATTATGAAGACCTGAGAAATGACCGTTGAAAGCAACCTCAGCGTTGCCGATAGTCACTACACCGTTACCGACATTATAGAACGCACCGCCGAAATCGTAATCAGCATCGGTAAGAACGATATCCTCAACGAGAATAAAGTATGCGTTCTTGTCAGCATAATTGACTATTGATTCAAGGTCATAGGCATCTCTGATGAGATACGGAAGAGCTGCTGTACCTTCGCCCTCAAGCTCTTCATATACATTTGCTATAACTCTGAAGTTAACGGGAACACGGATATCACTGTCAGCATTGAGCACATAATAAGCAACAACAGCTATATCTGCTCTGCGATTTGCCTTGATGACAAGTGAATTTTCCGCTGAAGATAGGATGCTTACTCTCTCTTCTGATTCTGATACCCAACCTGTCTCGGCATCGAAAGCAAATCCGTTAACCTTCGGAAGGGATGTCATATTGATTGTTACTTCCTCAGTCGAAGTTATTACCTTGACACCGGGAGCAACAGAAGCGTTCATATCAGTATATCCGCCGCTGAGCTGAGCTGACGGATAAACCTTCATACCGCCGAATGTTGTTAGCACAACACCCTTCACGGCAGAGGCAACATTTGCAGAGGAAATTACTTCTCCCTCAACAGCACCGAAGATGAGAGCTGCAGAATCTGCATTCTCACTATCAAGCTGAGCGAACACGATACAATCTGAAACAAGAGGTGTTGCCGATGAGAATACCGTGCCCTTCTTGACGATACCGATAAGTCCGCCGACTGCGCCCTTACCCGTAACAGCTCCGCCAACATTTACTCTTACGACTGTTACATTATTAATTGCGGAAACGCCTACTCTGCCGATGCCGCCTGCCGAAGCTACAGCATTTGCAGTCATTGAGCCGTTAACCGTTGCAAGTGATTTTGAATCTGCAAGGCTGAGGACACTCTCTGCGCCTGAGCAGTCACCGATAAGACCCGCCGAAACAGCCGCGCCGTCGATTACCGTTCCTGCATCAACAGCCGCACCGCTGATTGCAACGCTGCCCTTGACATTATGAACACCAAGGATACCTGCGGCAACAGTATTTGCTTCGGCTGAAGAAATTTCACAACCGATAACATTTGCTCCTGAGATTGTAAGCTTGCCGTCAGCAGATGTCTTGCCGACGATACCTGCAGCTACGCCTGCAGAAATCTTTGTGTTTTCAACAGCTGCGTTCTCAACCGTACCTGAGAATACTGCTGAAACACCACCTGCTGTATAAGCAGAGGAAATGGCAACAGTTGAAATTTCTGAATTCTTAACCGTTACATTCTTTATTGAAGCACTGCCTGCAGTTACACCCGAAATCTCGGAAACACCATTGAGCTTTGCTTCACTAACAACGATGTTGCTCATTGAAATCTCGCCCTGTGCAAGACCTGCAACACCTGCAATATAGTTAGCGCCTTCTGCGCTGAATGCTTCAACGCTGATACCGTCAAGCTTTGCGTTTGCATTGATGCGACCTGCAACAGCGCCGACATAGCTTGATTCAGACTTAACTGAAGAATTCTTGACGGTTACATTGTTAATTGAAACTGTTCCTTCACCGTCAATTGAGCCGACAACGGTTGAAGCATAAAGATCAGATACCGTAACGGTTGCCGATTCAACCGTAATATTGCCGAGGCTAGCATTACCTGTTACCTGACCCGCAAGCACACCTGCATAGCCGACCTCTGCAGAAACCTTTGCATTTTCGAATTTCACATTTTTAACCGTTGCGCCGTCAAGAACTGCGAAGAGTCCGACCTTTGCGTTTCCGTTAACAGCAAGATTCTTAACCGTTTTGCCGTTACCGTCGAATGTACCCTTGAAGCCGACTTCAGCCGAGCCTATCGGTGAGAACGAATCAAGGTCTGCCATATCAACATCCGCTTTCATAATGAATGAAGCAGAGCTGAACTCAGCGATATTCTCACTTACATAAGCAAGGTCATAAGCTGAGAAAATCATATATCTTCCCTCTGCGTCCTTTTCAATACCGTTTGAGATATTGACGGTTGCAGAAAGTCCTGTCTTAACATTTACTACGGTTACGGGGATAGACTTGACCGTCACAACTCCCTCAGCACGCTGAACATTAAGAACGAGCTTACCGTCAGCAACACGAACCGTACCGATGAGTTTTGCGGCATCGCAAACAACGATATAATCTTCTCCGATGCCGTTTATCTTCGGAAGCTCTGCCGTAAACTCTCCGCCGTTACCCGTGAAGAAGCCGACATTACCGCCGTCAAATGACCATTCTTTAAACTGCTTTGTATCCATACCGCTGAATGATGCAAGCTTTGAAGCCGCACCCTCTGCGGAAGAAAGACTTGTGTAAATATTGGTTACGCTGAGCTTCTTGCCTAAAACAGAAGCGATAAATGCGTAATCATCTGCAAGGTTTGCACCGCCGACATAACCGTCCTCAATTGAAACCTCGTCGCCTGAAACTGAGCCGATGAAAATTGCGGCCTTTGCGCTTGTTACCTTTTCATCTGACTTAATGTCTGCAACTGCGCCGCTGTCTGAAATTGAGACCTTATCACCGTCAACAAGACCGGCGAATGCACCGATTGCAGAAAGCTTATCTTCGGCAATTACGATATTACCCTTGACCTGAACACCGCTCAGGACTGAGCCGGCGCCGATTCTGTTAAAGAGGATACCGGAATTGCTTGCCGTCGCCTTAAGAGCAATGCCATCTGCCATTGCAACGCGGACATTGCTGAGCTCAGCGCCGATCGCATTGCCGAAAACAGCAGTTGCGATATCTGCAGTTACAACAACATTAAGGTTCTTGACCTTACCGTAAACAGCCTTGGCAAGAGGCTTTGCTGTATTGATAGTGAAGCCGTTACCGTCAATCGTTCCCTTGATTGCGGAAACATATGAGTTAACTGAAATGTCGTTTGCGAGAACGATGTTCATTTCAGGAGCATACTTAAGAAGATTGAAATCGCTTGCAGTCTTGACAACAAACGGGTCTGCCGCTGAGCCGTCACCCTTTGCACCGTTTGCGACCGTAAGAAGATCTACACGGAAATACTGCTTGAGAGTATTTACTGACGATGAGCCGACATTTGCAGGAAGCATAATGTTTGCATAATATGTTGCAGAAGCTACCTTACCCTGAGCATTTGCAGTAATCTCAACTGAGCCTTCCTTTGCAGAAGCGGTTACTCCTTCACCCTTAACGGTAATTTCACCGTCAAGCTCAAATGAAGCCTTGCCCCATGATGAAGCCTTGACATCATTTGCAGAAATAATTACCTTCTTGCCCTGCGGAATGATGATGAATCCGCGTGTTGAAATTTCGTTAACACCGCAACCGAAATCGCTGAGCATTGTGTCCTTGCCGCTGACCTCGCCCGACCAGAAGCAATCCTTCACCATTTCAGCAGTTCCTGCTGAGCCGATAATTCCGCAGCCTGAAGCTGAGCCGGATATGGCAACAAGTGAATAGTTATTAACAAGAGTTGATGAAACCTCTGCACCCGAAGCTGCCTTGACAGCCTTACCGACTACGCCGCCGACACTGTCAGCAGACTTGCCGCCGATAACATTACCTGTTGAAACGCTGTTAAGAACAGATCCTGAGTTACTGCCGACGATTCCGCCGTAAACAACAGCAGAATCAACCTCAGGTATAAACATTCCGATATTGATTGCAGATGCGTTCGAAACAACGCCGTGGTTAAGACCTACAATTGCACCGACATTGCCCGTTGCGGAAATCGTGTGATTTTCAAGCGAAGCGGCGCTGATATTTGTGTGCGTTGCCTTGACCGTCACATCTGAAACCGTTCCGTAGTTTTCAGCAACGATAAACGCGGCGTTCTGAGCCTTATCAGCAGAAAGAACGGGGTAAGAAACCGTAACTGAAGAGATAGTACCCTTATTTTCCTCCGCAATAAGCGCGATGTCTGCCATTTCTGCTGAAGCCGACTTGAGCTTCGGCTTTTCAATTTCAAGATTCTTTATAACAGAATTTTCGCTGAGGACACCGAAGATTGAAGCAGAGGTGCCCTTTGCAATCTCAACATCAAGACCCTTAAGAGCGTAACCCTTACCGTCAAGAACGATAAATACATTCTTGCTCGTTGACGCAAGCGTCTTATCGATGCCGACGAGAACTCCGCCGTTCTTTGCAAAATCATTTCCGCTGACAGCCGAGAGGTCGATGTCGTTTGCAAGCACGAAATATTTGTTTGCGTCTGATGTATTGTTTACCTTGCCGCCGATTGAAAGGAACTGCTCAACCGTTGAAATAACATACGGTGATTCGGGAGTACCCTCGCCCTCATCGATTACGACAATCGAACCGCCTTCCTGCTCAATTGACGGAGAGGAGATTGAGCCGCCTTCCTGCTTTATCGTGGTAGATTCGGTCTGAGCGGAGGAAGTTGAAGGCGCAGACGAAGACTCATTGACGCCATACGCCAATGATGAAACTATTCCGGTTGATGTCATAAGCATAACTATGCTCAGAAGCATAACCGCAATCTGTTCAAATCTCCTTCTTAACATACTTTCTTTTCCTCCAAAACCGAATTAACGGTGAGTCTAATAATTATTCGGCATTCTTTTGAGCTTTCTTCTCTTTGAGTGCCTGTTCCTTAGCCTTAGCTCTTTCGCGGGCAAGTCTCTCCTGCTCCTTAGCCTTGGCTTTTGCCTTTTCACGGGCAAGTCTTTCTTTTTCTCTTGCCTTTTCCTTGGCAATGCGCTCCTGCTCTTTAATTCTTTCGCGTGCAAGGCGTTCCTTTTCCTTCGCTTTTTCTTTCGCGATTCGGTCTTTTTCCGCCTGAGCCGCTCTCATCTTAGCAATGCGCTCTTTTTCTTTGAGCTTAGCCTTTTCTTTATCTGCCTTTGCTTTCTCTGCAGCCTTCTCACGGGCTAATCTCTCTTTTTCTTTTGCTTTCTCTTTAGCAATACGCTCTTTTTCTGCTAATTCAGCCTTTTCTTTTGCGGCCTTTTCCTTAGCTTTTTCTTTTGCGAGGCGTTCTTTTTCTTCCTCGATAGCCTTGGCTTTTGCGAGACGCTCTTTTTCCTTTGCCTTTTCAGCCTCAGCCTTTGCTTTAGCCTTCTCAGCGGCAAGAGCCTTCGCGGCTTTTTCTTTTTCCTTTGCCTTTTCACGGGCAAGTCTTTCTTTTTCAGCCTGAGCAGCCTTTTCCTTCGCTATGCGCTCTTTTTCGCGAAGCTTTGCGGCTCTTTCTTTAGCTTTGGCTTTTTCAAGAGCGAGAGCTTTAGCTGCTCTTTCCTTCTCTTTAGCCTTGGCTTTTGCAGCCTTTTCTTTCTCGATAAGAGCAAGCTTCTTTGCTTCTTCTCTTGCTTTGCGCTCTTCTTCACGCTGCTTTTCTCTTGCGATTCGTGCTTCTTCCTGCGCTCTGAGCTTTTCTGCTCTCTCTTTTTCCTTGAGAAGTCTTGCCTTCTCCTTCTCTTTCTCGATACGGAGGCGCTCCTTCTCTCTTTCTCTTGCAAGACGAGCTCTTTCTCTCTCTTTTCTTGCTTTCTCCTTGGCAAGGGCAAGTTCTTTTTCTTTTCTTGCCTTCTCTCTTGCCTTTTCTCTTGCAATGCGTTCTTTTTCCTTCTGCTTTGCAAGGCGTTCTCTTTCTTTTTCTCTTGCTATGCGGCGGCGCTCCATTTCTTTTTCGTGAGCGATCTTTGCCTTGATTTTATCCTCAATAGCCTTCTTGCGGGCATTTTCGGAATCAAGAGCACGCTGAATAGCCTCCTGAATTTTCTTTTCGCCTTCCATCTTCTTCTTGCTGACTCGCTTGACCTCTTCAACGAAGACACGCTGAATTTCAACATCTTCCATATCGTAGTCAAGAACGAGCTCCTCAGCAAGTCTCTTAAGAAGCTTCGGCTTTAACTTGCGGCGCTTCTGCTTGCCGACTGCATCCTCAGACAACGTATTTGCCTTGAGCATCATATAGTTGAGCGCCATCATCTGATTGAGCTGATTTCTGTACTCATCGCTGACCATATCATTGGATTCCTTAACGGTAATCTCATAGCCGAGGTCAGTGTATGACTGGATGAACTGCCAAAGCTTAAGACAAGCTCTGAAGTTCGGGTTTTTCTGAATAGCATTCGTTCTCATAATCGGAGGACGAACGGGAACACAGTTCTGCAACTCTTTCATAAATGCAGAGTGCGCATATTCATTGATAATCTTTTTAATTCTCTCAATTCGCTGGAAAGCGGAAGCGTTTTCGCCTTCAAGGCCCGTTGCGGTGTCGTCAAGCTCGCCGCTGCCGGACTGAGCGGCAACCTCAAGCTTATAAGTTACCTTTTCTCTGCCTCGGGTGAAGTCGCTTTCCATTTTAAGAGAAGCCATATTGTCGTCATCAGAAACATTGAAAAGAACATTATAACGAACATCAATAAATCTGATAAGGTTCTGCATAAGAGTGTAAACAAATCTGTTCTCGTAAACCTCGTAACTCTCTTCACGGAAAACATTAAGGATCTGATTGGGAGTAACATCGTCGCCCTCAACCTTTGCGATCATATTAGTATGCTGAGCGAGATGACGGATAGATTCGTTTGTAATTTTTCTTGCGCGTTCAATAGGAACGATTTCCTCTTCCTGAACGATGAACTTACGGGGAACACGCATAATGTTATCAAGGGGAATGATGCATGCTTCAATTTCCTCGACCCATCTGAGGTCGATTTTCTTTTCAAAATATCTGTTGAATAAGGAATACCTGTTATCACCGGTGTCAATGCAGTTTTCCATAGCATCGTAAAACACATTGTCCGTTGTAAGAGAAGCAAGGGAATCCTTATATTCAAGATATAATTCAAGATAAGATTTTTCCATGGATTATTTCCCCTTTGAGAATTTAAATTACATAAGCCTCTTAAGAAGCTGGAGATATTCTTTACATTCGTTCATATTAGCCTTACCGAAGTGCTTGTTAAGATAAGTAATAAGACCGTCGATTTCATCACGGATGAATGAAAGGTTCAAGCTTTCGAACTTACGGAAAACCTTCTTAGCAAGAACGAAGTCGATACCGTCGATTTCCGTACCGCCGCAACCGACATAAGCAGGAACAAATTCCTTGAGCTGCTTAACAATACGGTTACCGAATGCAAGACGGAAATGCTCAATAACATAGTCGTCAAGCTCTTCGATTTTCTTAAGGTTTTCGTCA
>JAGAVE010000039.1 GCA_017942105.1 Clostridia bacterium
TACACCCTTCCTTGCTGTTTTATCAAGGTATGCTGTGTTATTTGTGCCGCCTACTGCTGCAATGCGTACCCAGCTTGAGTTTGCTGTTTTGCGGTATACGTAGTAGCCTGTTGTGCCTTTTACTGTGCCCCATTTAACTGTTATACCTGCGCTTGATGATACAGCACTTGTAAGTGTGGGGTTAGCAAGGCGCTTGAAGTAAAGTCCTGTTGTGTCAAACTTACTGTGATATCCGCCGTCTGCGATTACTGTATATCTGAAATATTCACCGCTTCTGTTCTTTACTGCATTATCAATAAAGTAAAGATTTTTTGTTGTACCCAGATATGTCCAGTAGGTTGAGCCTGCTCCCCGACGATACACACGATAGCCTTTTGTTACACCTGAAACGGCATTCCATTTAATTGCAAGACCGTTTGTGTGGTTATAAATTGTGGTAAGCTTTGGTGTTGCCATAAATTTACGGGTACTTGTGTTAGTTTGAATAAAGTCACTGTACTGACCAAGGCTATTGTATGCTCTTACTGAATAACAATAATATGTACCGCTTATAACCCTTGTATCTGTAAGTGATGTACCTGTTGTTGTACCAACATTTACCCAAGTGCTGTTTCCACCTTGTCTGCGATATACAACATATTTAACCGCATCCTCAACTGCATTCCATTTAACAAGAACACCGGTAAGTGCATTTTCAGTTTCTGTTTTAGGTGTAACAGGTTTGGATGGAATTTCATAAAAAATACGATTATTTATTGCTTCATTGCCTGTTCCTATACTAATCTTGTTCCAATCCGCTTTAGAACCTGCGTATATTACTTCTTTGATGTTATTACAATAAAAGAATGCATTATTTCCAATGCTTGTTACACCATTTCCAATAGAAACTGATGAAAGTTTTGTACAAAAACTAAAAACATCGGAACCTATAGTTTTAACGTTATCAGGGATTTCAATGTTTACAAGATTTGAACATTGTGAAAAAGCAGACTCGTCAATACTTTCCACACTATCTGGAATTTTAACCGTAGTAAGACTTGCGCAATGTCGGAAGGAATTGTGAGGTATAGCTTTAATGCTTTCAGAAAGTGTTACATCAGCAAGATTTATGCAATCCTGAAACATAAAATCACCAAAACTTGTTACGCTATCAGGCATTACGAATGATTCTAATTTATAACACTGACCAAACACACCACCACCCATAGCGGTAACGCTGTTAGGAATTGTAATTGATTTAAGTTCTGAACAGAAATAAAAAGCAGTTTCACCTATATAGGTAACACTATCCGGGATTATAGCGGAGGTAAGATTAAGAGAACCGTAAAAAGCACAATCACCAATTGTTGATACACTATCCGGAACAATATATGAAGTATCCTCTCTACCGGCAGCATATCTGATAAGGGTAGTTTTATCCTTATCAAATAACACTCCGTCAACTGATGAATAATTGGCGTTATCCTCATCAACTTTTATTGATTGCAGGTAAAAGCAATAAGTCAAAGCATTTTCACCTATTGTTTCAACACTTTGAGGAATTTCAATATTTATAAGACTATCACAATTCACAAAGCTAAAATCACCGATAGTTATCAAGCCATCAGGAAATACCAATGAAGTAAGGTTTTCGCATCGTCTGAATGCATATTCTCCAATTCTCTCTAAATTATTTCCAAAAATAATATCAGTAAGTTTTATGCATCCGCTGAATGCATATTCATCAATTAAGGTTACACCATTACCAATTGAAACAGACTGAAGATTCATACAATCAGAAAAAAGATATTTACTTATAGTTGTTACTTTATCAGAAATTACAAATGATGTAAGACTTTTACAACCGTCGAATGCATAATCACCGAAACTTTCAATATTAATACCGCCCGAAACAGAAACAAGTTTCAAACATCCGGAAAATGCGTTATCACCAATGTTTTTAACCCCATTACCCATTGAAACAGTTTCAAGTTCAGTACAATTAGAAAAAGAACCAACACCAATACTAACTACACTATCAGGTATTGAAACAGAGCTAAAATACGGACAATCGACAAATGCATAATCTCGTATTGTTGTAACAGGTTTATCACAATAAGTTGAAGGAATTACAATCTCAGACGACCAGTACTCATCACAACCATCAACACGGTATGACTGACCGTCACTATTCAAACTGAATAGCAGACGATTGGTATTTGATGCGTATACGGGAACACATGTAAATATCCCCAAAACCATTACTAAAGCTAACATTAAACTTAACGTTCTTTTCATAATACATACTCCTTAAAACTATTTTAAGACAATCTTATATATTGATATTACCATAATTCATAAGAAATTTCAATTATCGTAAAACAGCATAATACACAAAAAAAACCACTTTTTTTGTACACAAACCTTTCATTACACATTATAATCGCAACGCAGTTCCGAAATTTGCCACTTACCATTTGCAATTTGCAATTTAATTTTAATCGCGTTCCGATATTCCTGATTCCACATTCCTGATTCCACATTCCTGATTCCACATTCCTGATTCCACATTCCTGATTCCACATTCCTGATTCAAAAACAAAAAGTGCCTGACCTTTCGGTCAAGCACTTTTACCTTTAATTAAACTAATTCAAGAATGCACATCTCTGCTGCGTCACCGCGGCGAGCTTCAGTCTTGATTATACGGCAGTAACCACCGTTTACATCTTTATACTTGGGAGCGATCTCGTCAAAGAGTTTCTTAACGACATCTTCCTTAGTAATGTATGCCAAAGCCTGTCTCTTGTTGTGGAGACTGTCGACTTTTGCGAGGGTGATCATCTTTTCAGCCATTGCGCGAACTTCCTTCGCTCTTGTGACTGTTGTTGTCATCTTACCGTTTTCAAGTAAGGATGTAACCATATTGCGAAGCATAGCATCGCGGTGATCGCTCGCTCTGCCGAGTTTTCTGGTTCCGGGCATCTAAATCACTCCTAACTTATTCGTCTTCGTCGCGAAGAGAAAGACCGAGTGAAGCCAATTTAGCAACAACCTCTTCAAGAGATTTTCTACCAAGGTTTCTAACCTTCATCATATCTTCTTCGCTTTTGTTTATCAAGTTTTCAACAGTGTTGATACCGGCTCTCTTGAGACAGTTGAAAGAACGAACAGAAAGGTCGAGCTCTTCAATTGTTGTTTCGAGCACCTTGCCGTTATCTGTGCTTTCCTTGTCAACCATAATCTCTGTATTTGAAACTTCATCAGAAAGCTCAACGAAGAGATTAAGGTGCTCAGTAAGAATCTTAGCAGCAAATGATACAGCATCTTTAGCAGAAATTGTACCGTCTGTTGTTACATCTATAGTGAGCTTGTCGTAGTCGGTAATCTGACCTACACGAGTGTTATCAACTGTGTAGTTAACTTTTAACACGGGTGTGTAAATAGAATCAATAGCGATTACGCCGATAACGGGATCAAGAAGCTGTTTGTTTCTGTCAGAAGAAACGTAACCTCTGCCCTTATCTGCAGTAAGTTCCATTACAACGTGAGCGTCAGCATCAAGCGTTGCAATGTGATGATCAGGGTTAAGAATTTCAACCTCTGAATCTGCTTTGATGTCACCCGCTGTGATTTCACCGGAGCCATTTGCCTCGATACGCATAATCTTGGGATCGTCTCCGTGTATTTTGAGAATAACGCCCTTAAGGTTAAGAACTATCTCGGTAACATCCTCTTTTACGTTCGGGATCGTTGAGAATTCGTGAAGAACATTGTCAATTTTGACTGATGTAATAGCATAACCGGGAAGGGATGAAAGAAGAACTCTGCGAAGGCTGTTACCAAGTGTTGTACCGAAACCTCTCTCAAGAGGCTCAACAACAAATGAGCCGTATGCTGAATCTTCTGCCGAACCGATAAACTTTACTTCGGGTTTCTCAATACCAATCATACCAAACCCTCCTTAAAATTATACAGTTTAACTGCAATTTTTGTTTTGCCTGCCAATACAGACATGAGGCTAAAGAGCATTATTTTGAATAGAACTCGACGATAAGATGCTCTGCAACGGGAGCTTCGATCTGATCTCTTTCGGGAAGATTAACAATCTTTGCTGTGTTTTCTTCACGGTTGAGGTCAAGCCATGCGGGAACTGGACGGCTGCCGTTTGCTTCAATAATATTTTTCATAGCGTCGGTCTGTGCAGATTTTTCTTTGATTGAAATCACGTCGCCTGCTTTGCAGAGATATGACGGAATGTCAACCTTCTTGCCGTTAACACAGAAGTGACCGTGTGTAACGAGCTGTCTGCCTTCTGCTCGGGAATCTGCCCAACCAAGAAGATAGACAATGTTGTCCAAACGGCTTTCACAGATTCTGAGAAGGTTTTCACCTGCCTGGCCCTGCATTTTTTCAGCCATAAGGAAATATTTGTGGAACTGTCCTTCAAGTACGCCATAGTAACGTCTTGCTTTCTGCTTTTCGCGAAGCTGCATTCCGTAACCGGAAATCTTCTTGCGACCCTGACCGTGCTGGCCGGGAGCATAAGAACGACGTTCAATAGCACATTTATTTGTATAGCATCTGCCACCCTTTAAAAAGAGCTTCTGGCCTTCACGGCGGCAAAGCTTACATACCGCACCGGTATATCTTGCCATAATTCGTTTCCTCCTATTACGTTATACACGCCTTCTCTTGGGCGGACGGCAACCGTTGTGAGGAATGGGTGTTACGTCTTTGATAAGAGTAACATCAAGACCTGCAACCTGTAATGCTCTGATTGCAGCTTCTCTTCCTGCACCGGGGCCTTTAACATAAACTTCAACAGTTTTCATACCGTGCTCAATAGCAGCCTTTGCAGCAGTTTCAGCAGCAGTCTGAGCTGCGAAGGGAGTAGACTTACGAGAACCTCTGAAGCCCATTTCACCAGCGCTTGCCCAAGAAACGGCATTGCCCTGAGTATCAGTAATTGTAACTATGGTGTTATTGAAGGTGGATTGGATATGAGCCGCACCGCGTTCAATATTTTTACGCTCACGACGCTTGCGTGTTCCGACTTTTTTGCCGGTAGCTTTTGTAGCCATTCTAATACCTCCTTCGACTTATTTCTTCTTGTTAGCTATTGTTTTAGCGGGACCCTTACGAGTACGAGCGTTTGTTTTTGAACGCTGACCTCTTACGGGAAGACCTTTTCTGTGACGAACGCCACGATAGCAACCAATTTCTACAAGTCTTTTGATATCGAAAGCTGTTTCACGACGAAGGTCACCTTCGACCTTTACGTTGTGATCAATATACTCACGTAATTTTGCTACATCGTCCTCAGTGAGATCCTTAACTCTTGTTTCGGGATCAACACCGGTAGCAGCAACTATGTCTTTTGCAGTCTTGGGACCTATACCGAAGATATAAGTAAGACCAATTTCGACTTTTTTATCTCTGGGTAAATCAACACCTGAAATACGCGCCATTTGTCAGTTGCACCTCCAAATAATGGTTTCGTAAGGGATTAACCCTGACGCTGTTTGTGCTTGGGATTCTCACAGATAACCATGATTTTTCCCTTGCGCTTAATTACCTTGCATTTTTCGCAAATTTTCTTAACAGAAGGTCTGACTTTCATTAAGATACCTCCTAAAATTCAGCTTTTTGCCTTTTATTATTTTGAACGCCATGTGATTCGTCCACGAGTAAGGTCGTATGGCGACATTTCGACTGTAACCTTATCTCCCGGAAGTATACGAATGTAGTTCATTCTGAGTTTTCCGGAAATGTGGGCTAAAATTTTATGACCATTTTCAAGTTCCACCTGAAATGTTGTGTTAGGTAATGCTTCAACAACAGTACCTTCAACTTCGATCATATCGTCTTTTGACATAACAAAAACCTCCCAGATTAAATTTGTTATTGTTCTGTTTTTTAAATCTTTGTCATAATTAACGGTCCGCTGCTTGTAATGGCAATTGTATGCTCAAAATGAGCGGACAGCTTGCCGTCGGTTGTTTTTACCGTCCAGCCGTTGGACAATGTTTTAACAGATGCCTTACCCTGGTTAATCATGGGCTCAATGGCAATTGTCATGCCCGGCACCAAACGGGCTCCCCTTCCGGGTGTACCATAGTTAGGCACCGCCGGGTCTTCATGAAGTGCGGCTCCAACGCCGTGACCTGTATATTCTCTGACAACTCCGTATCCACGCTCTTCACAATATTTCTGAATTGCGCTTCCTACATCACCGAGTCTGCCGCCGGGAACTGCCTTCTGAATGCCTATATAAAGGCTTTCTTCGGTAGTTCCTATCAGCCGCTTCGCTTCTGCAGAGATATCTCCGCAAGCGAAAGTGGCGGCATTATCACCGGTAAAACCGTTGATACAGGCTCCGAGGTCGATACTTACTATGTCGCCTGCTCTTATAATGTGTGACTTGTCGGGAATTCCATGAATGACCTCGTCGTTTATGGAAATGCATGCAGCTGCAGGAAAGCCATTGTAACCGAGGAAAGTTGGCTTGGCGCCTTTACTTTCAATATACTTTCTGGCTATGCGGTCAATTTCCCAGGTTGACACACCGGGTTCGACCGCTTCACCTGCAACTTTAAGTGCTTCTGCAGAAATCCTGCACGCTTCAAGCATCTGCCTGATTTCTTTTTCGCTTTTAAGCACTATCATGCTTAATCCTCCAATACCTTAAGGATTGAAGCGGTAATCTCCTTAATGGGAGCTGTACCTTCTACGCTGCGAAGCTTACCGCAATTTGCGTAGTAATCCTTTAACGGTTCGGTCTGTTCGTGATAAACATTGAGTCTGTCAAGAACTGTTTTGGGAGCATCGTCCTTACGAATCTGAAGCTCGCCGCCACAAGCATCGCAAACACCGTCAACCTTAGGTTTCTTATTCTCAATATGATAAGAAGAACCGCAAGCCTTACAAACGCGTCTGCCTGACATTCTGTTTACAATGTTTTCATCGGGAACGTCAATATCAACAACCTTGTCAATAATAACGCCCATTTTATCAAGAGCCTCAGCCTGAGGAATTGTACGGGGGAATCCGTCAAGGATAAAACCGCCGTTACAATCGTCAGCTGCCAACCTATCCTTGATGATGCCGATTACAACATCATCAGGAACAAGCTTTCCGGCTTCAATAAATGATTTTGCTTTAAGACCCATCTCTGTTCCGTTAGCAAGTGCTTCACGGATGATATTTCCTGTGGAAATTGTGGGAATATTAAGCTCAGCCGCGATAATCTCCGCCTGAGTGCCTTTACCCGCGCCGGGTGCACCGAGAAATATAAGTTTCATTATCAAGCCCTCCGTGTATTAATCAAGGAAGCCTTTATAATGACGAAGCATCATCTGGCTTTCAAGCTGTTTAACAGTTTCAAGTGCAACACCAACCATAATGATGATTGAAGTACCGCCCAATGAAATGTTCATACCGCCTTCTTTTCCGAGAACAAGGCCTGTAATCAAAGAGAACAGGTTGGGGAACAAAGCAACTACGCTGAGAAGCAATGCGCCAAGAAGAATGATTCTCGAAATAATTTTCTGAATGTAGAGAGCGGTGGGTTTACCGGGACGAAGTCCGGGGATTGTACCGCTGTTGCTACGAATATTGTTAGCCATTTCAGTAGGATTGTACTGAATAGCAGCATAGAAATATGCAAAGAAGATGATGAGTACAAAATAGATTATGCAATAGAACCAGTTTGTGGGATCGAACAATCCGAAGAACTTATCCAATGCTCCGCCCTCTTTGATTTTGCTTGAGAAAAACAACTCAAATGTGGGAGGAAGTGAAAGGATTGAGCTTGCAAAGATAACGGGCATAACACCACTCATATTAACTTTGATCGGAATGTGTGTACTCTGACCGCCATACATTTTGCGGCCAACAACTCTCTTAGCATACTGAACAGGGATTCTGCGTTCTGCATTGTCCATCCAAACGATATAAGCAATCATAAGGATATAGCAAACAAGAACGAAGGGTGAAAGGAAGTAATAAATACCGCCTCGTGAGAAATAACCGCCTGATTCAGGACCAAAGAGCATTGTCATCTCTGTGGGGATTCTTGAAATGATACCTGCAAAAAGGATAATTGAAATACCATTACCAATACCCTTAGCATTAATCTGTTCACCGAGCCACATAACAAGTGTTGTACCTGCTGTGAGAACTGCAACAACTACTACGCCCTGGAACACCTTTGTTGCTGTGTTATCGCCTGTGTAAAGAAGGAAATTCTTTGCATTGAGGTAGATAAAGTAAGCAATACTCTGGAGAAGACCGAGAGCAAGTGTTACATAACGTGTGATTTTTGCAATCTTTTTTCTGCCCTCTTCGCCTTCCTTTGAAAGTCTTTCAAGGTAGGGAATGGCAACCGTAAGGAGCTGGATAATAATCGAGCTGTTGATGTACGGTGTAATTGAAAGAGCAAAAATTGTACCGTAGTTGAAGGCTTCACCGGTCATCATGCTTAAATAGTTAAGGAAGGTTGTACCTGATGAGGGGTCAATAAGACCTGTTGAAGGAATATCAACAAAGGGAACAGGAATGTTAGCACCAACCCTGAAAAGCACTACGATGAATGCTGTGAACATAATCTTTTTTCTTAAATCGGGGATTTTCCATGCATTAACTAATGTCTGTAACATGTCAAATCACCTCTGCCTTTCCTCCGGCAGCCTCAATTTTAGCTTTAGCTGCATCAGAATAAGCATTAACCTTAACGGTGAACTTTTTGGTGATATCACCATGAGCAAGTACCTTAACACCATCAAGTGTTTTATTGACAAGACCTGCTGATTTAAGTGCCTCAATATCGATTACTGCACCATCTTCAAATCTGTCCTCAAGTGCTGCTACGTTAACAATAGCAAACTCCTTGCCGAAAATATTAACAAAACCTCTTTTGGGAAGGCGTCTCTGCAAAGGCATCTGGCCGCCTTCAAAACCGATCCGCATACCGCGACCGGCACGTGCCTTCTGGCCTTTATGACCCTTACCGGCTGTTTTGCCCTGGCCTGAACCGGGACCTCTACCGATACGCTTAACTTCCTTTTTGGAACCGGCTGCGGGTGAAAGCTCGTGAAGCTTCATATGTTGCACCTCCTTGCTTATTCTTCAGTAGCCTCAATAAGATGAGCGATTTTTTTAATTTTGCCTTTGGTTGCCGCATTATCGGGCTGAACTGAAA
>JAGAVE010000040.1 GCA_017942105.1 Clostridia bacterium
ATCTTTAGTTACGCCTCTTACTAACATTTTTTCCATTTTAGCTGTCTCCTTTACCATTGTGCCCGGAATCGGGTTAAGGCTTGAAATAACCTCAAGCTCCACATTATATTTTTTAGCCATTTCTACTGAACGGTTGTTAAGAACCTGCGCGCCGAGAGTTGCAAGTTCAAGCATTTCATCATATGTTATTTCAGGCAATCTCTTTGCGTTCTTAACTTTTCTCGGGTCTGCAGTGTAAACACCGTCAACATCCGTATAAATCTGGCATTTGTCTGCATGAAGAGCTGCCGCGATTGCAACGGCGCTCGTGTCTGAACCGCCGCGGCCGAGAGTTGTTACATCATCGTACTTGTTAAGACCCTGGAAGCCTGCAACGATAACGATTTTTTTGTTTCCGAGCTCTGTCTTAAGGCGTTTTGTATCAACCTTCTTTATTCTCGCTGCAGAATAAACTGAATTCGTGCTGAAGCCTGCCTGCCAGCCGAGAAGAGAGATTGCAGAGAAGCCGAGTTTTTCGATAGCCATTGCAAGAAGAGCAATTGAAATCTGCTCGCCTGCCGCCATAAGCATATCCATTTCACGCTTCGGTGCGCCGGGATTGATTTCCTTTGCCTTTGCGATAAGGTCGTCTGTTGTGTCGCCCTGAGCAGAAACAACAACTACAACATCATTACCTTTCTTGTAGGTATCAGTTACGATTTTTGCAACATTCATAACGCGCTCTGCATTAGCAACTGAACTACCGCCGAATTTCTGAACTATAAGTCCCATAATAATTCACCACTTTATATCAATAATTTTCTACTCTTATTTTGCCGAGAATTTCAACATCCTCAAGCTTTGCAAGCTTTTCGTTAAGCTCGCCTTCCTTTGCAACGGGAGTTACAAAAGCAAATTCGTCCTCAGGCGCGTTTTCACGGGTCAGAATACTGATATCGCCGAAGATTTCCTCCGCCTTTTTAAGGGCAAAAATCTTATCTCCCTTTGCTCTGATATAGAAAGATGTTTCGACCTCGTTATGGTCAACAACGTAATTCTCAACCGCATCGCCCCAGCCGAAAGCCTTGCGCTTTTCAAGATGACGCGCGCAATCAACAACATCTGCAACTACAGCACTTGCCGTTGCAAGCTTACCTGCACCTCTGCCGTAAAACGCAACATCGCCAACAGCATTTCCGCGGATAAACACGGAATTGAAAACATCGTTTACGCCTGAAAGGATGCTTGCATTTGCAACAAAAGCAGGGCTTACCATTGCAGAAATCTTATCCCCTACTCGCTTTGCTCTGCCGAGGAGCTTGATAACGCCGCCCCACGAACGGGCATATTCAACATCTTCAAGCGTTATCTTTGTGATACCCTCAGTATATACATTTTCAGGGAAAACGTGCTTGCCGAAAGCAAGAGAAGCAAGAATACAAATCTTACGGCAGGCATCAAAGCCTTCAATATCAGCCGTCGGATCCTTCTCTGCATATCCGTTATCCTGAGCAAGTCTGAGAGCATCCTCAAAGCTCATTGAATTATATATCATCATCGTAAGAATGAAGTTTGTTGTACCGTTAAGAATACCTGCAACCTCATCAATTCTGTTCGCCGCAAGGCACTGCGCCATCGGTCGGATTACGGGAATTCCACCGCCGACACTTGCTTCAAACATAAAGTTTACATTATTCTCCTCAGCGAGCTTAAGGAGAACATCTCCTTTAGTTGCAACAAGCTCCTTGTTTGATGTTACAACACTCTTGCCTGCTTTAAGGCAAGCTGAAACGAAATCGAAGGCAGGCTTCAGACCGCCCATAGCTTCAACTACTACCTTAACCTCGGGGTCATTGACAATGACATTAAAATCTTTAACAAGCTTTGACTCGTTAACATCACCCGGGAAATCTCTGAGATCAAGAATGTATTTAACGCTTACGCTGTCCTGCAGGCTTTTTTCGGCAATGCTTTCGCTGTTCATAGCGATAACCTCAGCAACGCCCGAGCCTACGACGCCGTAACCCATAATTGCTATTTCCATATCTACATCTCCTTAGGAAAAAGAAAAAACGAACCCGATTTACGGGCAGACTTTCATTATCCCATATCATATACTAGGATAGTTTAACATAAAGAGTTAAAATAATAAAGAGAAAAAACAAAAAATTTTAAAAAAATTAGCATCTTTTTAATTGAAATGGCCCTGTATTTGTTATAATATAGATGTATATAACAGATTAGGAGCTGACCGTGATGAAAAAAACAATTCATTATTGCTGGTTCGGCAGAAGCGAAAAGCCGAAGCTCGTTCAGAAATGCATTGAAAGCTGGAAGAAAAATCTTCCTGATTACCGCATCGTTGAATGGAACGAGGATAACTTCGACCTTTCAAAAAATCAATTTATCGCCGAAGCATACAGCGACAGAAACTTCGCCTTCGTCAGCGACTATGTGCGAGCCTATGTCCTTTATAACTACGGCGGAATTTATATGGACACTGATGTTGAGGTGCTCGGCAGCTTTGACCAATTTCTCGAACACCCGATGTTTCTCGGCTTTGAAGAGGGCAACTTCGTCGGCACTTGCGTTATGGGTACAGAAAAAGGTCACGAGCTTATGCGCACCTACCTTTCACACTATGATAACCTGACCTATTTCAATGAAGACGGCACTAAATACACGGACACAAATGTCGTCCTTCTGACGAAGCTTCTTGAAGAAAGAGGGCTCAACCGAAACAATGAGCTTCAGACCGTCGGCGATATAACAATTTATCCCCGCACTTATTTCAGTCCGTACGACTATATCAACGGTATCAGCTATATCACGGACGAAAGCGTTTCCATTCATCATTTCGCTCAGCTCTGGCTTCCGAAAAGCGTCCGCGCAAAGACGGAAATCAAAAAGGTTCTTGTTAAAATTATCGGCGGAGAAAACATTAAAAAGCTCCGCGGAATCAAAAAATAATGAGGTAAGATAAAAATGGATGTTGTTGAACTCAGGCGAAAACGAATTATTAACTTCGTCTATTTTGCAATGATACTCGGCATTGCATATTTATTTTTCAAGTTCTGCTTCTGGCCGCTCTTTCCGTTTGTCCTTGCAGTATTTACTGCAACGATAGTTCAGAAGCCGACTAATTTCATAACGCAAAAAACCAAACTCAAAAAAAGCTTTGTTGCAATATTTCTTGTCATTCTCTTTTACCTTGCGATCGGCGGAGTTGTTTCTCTGATCGGAATCAGGCTGGTCGAATCCGCAAAAAGTCTTTTTTCCTATATTTCCGCAAAGCTCTCGGATTTTCCGAGCCTCGTTGAAGATACCCGAAACTGGCTTATCGGCGCGGCGGCAATTCTTCCCGATAAAATTGAAGCCTCCGTCGTGGACAAGCTGACCGAATGGTTTTCAAACATCAGCGATAAAACCGCAGGTGAAGTTGCTTCAACATTAATGGACTCAACGGGCGTCGGTGAGGATTTTTCAATCTCTGACATTGCCGGCCCGCTAAGCGGAATATGGAACACCGTTAAAGGAATACCGACCTTCGTCGTCGGCATAGTTGTCGCAATTCTTTCCTCCTGCTTCCTCGCCGCTGACTATGATTGGCTTGTCAACTTTATTAAAAAGCAGGCACCTGAGCAGCACAGGCATAAGCTCTCAATTGCAAAGCGAGTTGTTTTCGCTTCTCTCGGCAAGCTGGTGCGTTCGTACACGCTCATTATCTGCATAACAGGCACGGAGGTTTTTATCGGCCTTAATGTTCTTTCAATGCTCGGCATATACACAGGAGGCAATATCCTGACAATTGCCGTTGTTATCGCGATTTTCGATATTCTACCCGTCCTCGGAACGGGAACATTTATGATTCCCTGGTCCCTGTATTCTTTGATAACCGGAAAAATCAGCCTTGCAATCGGTCTTTTTATAATTTATGGCATTATTTATATCATCCGTCAGATTATCGAACCGAAAATCGTTGGCGGAACCGTCGGTCTTCCGTCATTCCTCACCCTTATGGGAATGTTCCTTGGTTCTCTTCTCTTCGGTTTTATGGGACTTTTCCTTCTTCCCATTCTTATGATTATCGTCAAGCTTCTCAACGATGAAGGCGTTATCCACCTTTGGAACCCCACCGATTTCAGCAACGAAGAAGAACCGAAAAAACCGTTTGCATTTTTCAGAAAAAAGAAAAAGGTATAACAAAAGGCACTCTCCGCGGAGAGTGCCTTTAGCTTGTCGAAAAAGTAATTTTCGACAAGCTGAGATGCTGCCGAGAAATCTGCAGAATGACATTTTTGAACCCCGAAGATGTACAAAGGTACTTCGAGAGGGTGAAAAAATGGCAAATATATGCAAAATTGGGTGATACCTCAAATATCACCCAATTTTAATACTGCTTTTGTTTTTATATTTTTGAAGCTTTTTATATCGATAATACCTGCATATATGCTTGTGCGGGTTTATTGACAGTATTAAGGCACTCTCCGCGGAGAGTGCCTTAGATATTTATTTACTTATGCCATTGAATCGAGGATGAGGTCCCAAGCAAAATTCGGAAGGATAAACTTCAAAATTTTACCGAGTGTTGTAACGATTGCAGGTGAGAAGAGGTCAAGGAAGTAGAACGGAATTTCCATTACCATTTCATTGAATGTCAACTCATATGTATTGTAGTCAGCAGGATTGTTTTCATCGATTTCGAAAACTCTTACTGAACGGTCGCCACCTCTGCCGTATGAGCTGAAACCTGTACCGCCGTTATAACCCATTACGATACCGTCGTCTGTCTTGCCGTAGAAGCTGTTAACATGGTCATGGCCGTAGAAAGCGCCGATGATATCGCCCTTTTCAACCCAAGCCTGATACTGACCTGTGTGGCTTTCAAGAGGCTCTGAGCAAGGAACTTCGCCAAGAACACCGTCGATAGCCTTATCGTTGAGTGTATACCACTTGAAGTTATCAATGCTGAATACAGCGTCGTCACCTGCTTCATTGTAGGGAACTTCATCAAGGAACTGATAGATTTCCTTAACAGGGATGTGCTGGAAAAGAAGGGAAGGAACTACCTTGCCACCGTTTGCTGCCTTGAGCTCGTCAGACTTCTGCTTGTACCATTCAACCTGGTTGGCTCTTACGCCTTCATAGCCTGTAAGAAGTCCGCCGTCAGGAAGCTTGTTGTTCGTATCCATCATATAGATATTGAGAGCAACCTTGCTTCCATCTGAAGACATAACGGGAACATTGTATGTACCTACATCGCATCCGTCATCGGGAACGATGCAATTTTCATACTGCTTGTAGAAAGCCATCTGCTCTTCAAGAGGCCAGATGTCCTCGTAGTCATGGTCGTGATTACCGAATGTGAGGATGAAGGGGATACCGTAGCTGTCAATGATATCAAAAAGATTTGATAAGCACTTCTTGAGTCCCTTAACATTTGCGCCGGGGAAGAAATCCGTAAGCTGGTCGCCAACGAAAACGAGGAGATCGGGATTTTCCTGCTCAATTGCGCCCATAATGAGCTTAACTTCTGCAACATCCTTAAGGATCATATCCTGCGTGTCATTGAGCTGCATAATCTTGAACTTGCCGTCATCGCCGAACTTGAGCTCGGTTGCTGTATCTGCCGCAAAAGCGGGAACTGAAACAGCAAAGCACATAACAAGTGCAAGGAGAATGCTTAAAAACTTTTTCATATAGCAAAACCTCCAAAAAAATAATTATTTGCTGAATAATTATATCTTATTTCAACGATTATGTCAATAAAACATTTTTTGAAAACAATATTTTCACTATATTTTATTTGAAAATCACGAGGTTGCAGATGTTTCCGGTTGACATTAATGAAAAAATATGAGACAATAATCAATAATCTTCTTAGAGGGTGGGAAAATGATTAAAGAAAATATAATGAGAGCCGTCACGGGTTTTGTTCTTGACAAGACGCTCAAATATGTTGATAAAGACCCGAAAAAGAATATCGTAAAGCTCATAAACAAGGCTGAGTTTATTTCAGGAAAAACTTTCCCTAAAAAAGTTTTCGATTCATTCCGCACCGCTGTGCAAGACAATGATAATGTCTGGGCGGATTATGTTATGAGAATTCTCAGGGATATCGACCGTGAAAACCTCAAAAAAGCCTTTCTTTCATTCGTTCTCGGCGCCGGATATCACGGCACGAAAGCAGTCAGAAAGAACCGCGAAAAATATAAATGTAATATCCCCTTCCTTATGCTTCTCGACCCGACGAGCGCCTGCAACCTTCGCTGTAAGGGTTGCTGGTCTGCCGAATACGGTCATAAATTCAACCTCAGCTTTGAGGAAATGGACAGCATCGTTTCGCAGGGCGTTGCTCTCGGAACTCACCTTTATATGTTCACGGGCGGCGAGCCTCTTATCCGCAAAAATGATATTCTTGAGCTTTGCAGAAAGCACAAAAACTGTACCTTTCTTGCGTATACAAACGCAACTCTCATAGACCAGCAATTCTGCGAGGATATGAAAGAGGTCGGCAACCTTGCTCTCGCAATCAGTATTGAAGGAAACGAAGAAACAAACGATTTCCGACGCGGTGAGGGTGCTTACGAAACATCAATCAAGGCGCTTGACCTTCTCAAGAAAAACGGTTGTCTTTACGGAATTTCCGTCTGCTACACTTCAAAGAACATCGACGAGGTTACGAGCGACCGTTTCCTTGACCTTATGATTGAAAAAGGCGTTAAATTCGGCCTTTACTTCAACTATATGCCCGTCGGTACGGATGCCGTCGCAGAGCTTATCCCTACTCCCGAGCAGAGAACTTATATGTATAACTGGCTCAGAAGAGTTCGTAACAGCAAAACGGGCAAGCCGATGTTTGTTATGGATTTCCAGAATGACGGTGAATATGTCGGCGGTTGCATTGCAGGCGGCAGAAACTATATTCACATTAACTCTGCAGGCGATATGGAGCCTTGCGTTTTTGTGCATTTCTCAGATTCAAACATCCGCACTCATACTATCCTCGAAGCGTTGCAAAGTCCGCTGTTTATGGCTTATTATCATAATCAGCCTTTCAACGACAACCATCTTCGTCCTTGTCCCCTTCTTGAAAACCCTGATTGCCTTCGCAAGATTATAGCCGTGACAGGCGCAAAATCAACTGACCTCGTTAACCAGGAAGGCGTTGAGCACCTTTGTGCTAAATGCGATAAATTCGCTGCTGAATGGGCCCCCGTTGCTCAGAAGCTTTGGGACGAAAATAAGCATCCCAATCCCAAAACCCAGTATTACAGAGATACAGCAGAAGCAATGACAGAGAAGGTTAACGACATCATCAGATAAGACTATACAAATTCACAAACTTGTATGGTTGTAAAATGTAAAATTTTTGCTATTTTGTTGATTGACTGCACCGTGTTGCATATGTTATGCTTTTTATGCGGAGAGATCCGACAAAACGAGGAGGAATATGAATTATGGAATTTATTGCTCAGATTCTTGCAATGGTTGAAGAGCTTCTTGCTTTCCTTGGCGAGTTCGACGCTGCCGGTATCATCGACATCATCGAAAACTTCTTCGCAAACTTTGCTGCATAATTTATCCCTTATAGCAAAAGCAACCCTTCATTTCGAAAGGTTGCTTTTTACTTTTAGTTATAAAAAAGCACCATCACGAGGATGGTGCTTAAATTTTATAATCAGGGATTAATACTTGATATCTGTGAATTCGCCCTTGATATCAGCTTCACCTGTACCGTTAGCTGTGATAACAGCAAGTCTGATTGCAAGCTTTGCGCTGAGTGTGTAAGAATACTTAATCTTTGTAATCTTACCGTTTGAAACTGTAACAACCATAGCAATCTGAGTATAGTTAGCAGTTGAATTAGCTTCTTCAACTACAACTGCGTTACCAACTGAATCCGAAATGCCCTTGTTAACCTCAGCAAATGTGATATAGTCGTTCATTGCGTGAGCAATTGCACTGTTTTCGTTCGGAGTTTTGCAGTTTGCAATCTGGATTGCGTACTGTGTGCCTGATTCGTTTGCCTGGAATGCAACAACATCAGCATCCGTAAGAGTCATAGCCTTGAGCATATACTTGCCGTCAAAGCCTTCGCCCTTGCCGTTTGTAACTGTTCCCTTGATAGGATCCTTCTTAACGCCGATGAAACCGCCTACAACTGAGTTAAGGTCTGCGTTCTTGTCAACACCCTTGATGATTGAGTTGAGAGCGCTTGTTGCCTTACCAACATCAATAGCCTTTGTGAATTCGCCTGATCTTGTGAGCTTATAAGAACCCTTAGCAGCCTTAGCTGATTCTTCATTGAGAAGCTTGATGAAATCTGACTTTGAAAGCTTAGCCTGAGGCTGAGCTGCACCGCCATCTGTTGCGCCGCCGTCCGTAGCGCCGCCGTCTGTTGCGCCGCCATCTGTTGCGCCGCCGTCTGTTGCGCCGCCGTCTGCTGAACCGCCGTCTGTTGATGCGCCCGGTTCTTCCTCGTCAAACAAGCTGTCCATACCGCCTTCGATTCCGATACCGCCGCCGCTGAGGCTTTCCATCTCTGCCTTGATAGCAGCAATTTCTTTTTCTGCTTCTGCAAACTTCGATATACCGGATGAGAATGCATTTGTAACAAGGAATACGCAAACGATTATAGCAATCGCTTTAAAAATGGTGTCTTTCATTTCTGTTACCCCCAAATAATTTTCTTCGTGATAGTATCATACCACAGGTTTTTTTATATTTCCATACTTTTTAACAAAAAAAGTACAAAATCCTTTAACGATTAATCGCAATTATCATCACGGCGCAGAGAATACACAGAATAACCATAAAGAAATTTATGTTTCCTGAGATATAATTCTGCTTTTTCTTATGAACTCCGTCAAGAAAAATGCCCGATGCGATCACGAGAACAAATGTTGCAAAAAGCTCAGCTTCATATTTTCCGTAAAACATCGCAATAACAAAAGCAAAAAAGGTTATCATAGATGCGATGGAAATTATGAGCCAAGGAAGGGTAAGTTTCTGCTTAACCTGCTGGTTTTCTTTTTTGATCGGCTTCTTTTCGCTCATGCAGTCCCCTCCTATCTTAAAGATAATACCAAATAAATTAAAGATAGTCAAGATTAATTTTAAGTTCAAGGGATACAGCGAGCAAAATATATAAAGAGAACTCAAAAATTCTGTGTAAAAATAATTATGAATTTTCATTTTTTCAATGACATTTTGCACTTTGTATGTTATAATGCACTCTGTAGATGATATTTTATCCTTGATTCATTTATTGGCAAAGTGAGGTCGTCCTTATTGTTTGAGCAAATTATCAATTTTGACCGTATGGAGCAGGCCGTGAGCCTCTTCGGAAGTTTTGACGAAAACATAAAGCTTATAGAGAAAAAATATTCGGTCAAGGTCGTTTGCCGCGGCGCTGACCTGAAGGTAAGCGGCGAAGCTGAAAATGTCAGCCTTGCCGTAAGAGCAATCAATGGTCTTCTGAGCCTCATCAACAAAGGTGAAGCTCTTGATGAGCAGAATGTGCGCTATGTTACATCGCTCGTTGACGACGGCGCTGAGGACAAGCTCCGACAGATGAGCGGAGACTGCATCTGCATTACGACGAAAGGAAAACCCGTCAAGCCAAAAACCATCGGACAGGAAAAATATGTCCGCGCAATTGACGAAAACACGATTGTCATCGGCGTCGGCCCTGCGGGTACGGGAAAAACCTACCTCGCCGTTGCAATGGCAGTCAACGCTTTCAGGGCTAAAGAAATCAACAGAATCATCCTGACCCGACCTGCCGTCGAAGCCGGCGAAAAGCTCGGTTTTCTCCCGGGCGACCTTCAGCAAAAAGTTGACCCTTATCTCAGGCCGCTTTACGATGCTCTTTTCGATATGCTCGGGGCAGAAAACTTTCAACGCTATCAGGAAAGAGGCAGTATTGAGGTCGCTCCCCTTGCATATATGCGAGGAAGAACCCTTGACGACAGCTTTGTTATCCTTGATGAAGCGCAAAACACCACTCCGGAGCAGATGAAAATGTTCCTTACGAGACTTGGCTTCAACTCAAAGATGGTCGTTACGGGCGATGTTACCCAGATCGACCTTCCCGACGGAAAGCGTTCGGGGCTTATTGAAGCGACAAAAATACTAAAAAATATTGACGATGTTAAAATTGTTCATTTTTCCGAAAAGGATGTCGTGCGTCACAAGCTTGTGCAGGATATAATCAAGGCGTACGAAAAATATGAGGAGGCAAGGAAAAGAAAATGACAGACAAAATTAAAGTAATTATCACAAACGATCAGAAAGACATAAGAATTCCCACGGGCGTCAGAATGCTCGTTCGCCGTTGTTGCAATGCAGTTCTCGTAAACGAGGGCTTTGAAGGCTCTGCCGAAATCAGCGTAAGATTCGTCAACGATGAAATCATCCATCAGCTCAACAAGGAATTCCGCAATGTTGATAACAGCACCGATGTTTTATCCTTCCCTCTCGGTGAAGACGGAGTATATGACATTAACCACGATACGGGAGCAAAAATGCTCGGCGACATCGTTATTTCAATCGAGCACGCAATTATGCAGTCAAAGCTCTATGACCATTCTCTTCAGAGAGAGATTGCTTTCCTTACGGTTCATTCAATGTTCCATCTTCTCGGTTACGACCACGAAAACGGCGGCCTTGAAATGGTTCGTATGCGTGAAAAGGAAGAGACAGTTCTCACGCAACTCGGTCTCAAGAGAAGTGACAGCTACTATACGGAGGAAATCTGATGACTAAGACCGCATTTATTGCAATTGTCGGCTGTCCCAATGTCGGCAAATCGTCTATTCTTAACCGCTTGCTTGGTCAGAAGATTGCCATTGTCTCCGAGAAGCCACAGACTACCCGTACAAAGATCATGGGCGTTCTGACCGAAGGCGACACCCAGCTTGTTTTTACGGACACCCCCGGCTTTCACAGACCCAGGACAAAGCTTGGCGAAAAAATGGTTCAGGCCGTAAGCGACAGCGTTGCAGGCGTTGACGCTTGCCTTTTCGTCGTTGAGCCCCAGGGCGAGCTTCGTCCTGCTGAGATTGAGCTTATAGAAAAATTCAAAAAACTTAAAGTGCCCGTTATTCTCGCCATCAACAAGGTTGACACTCTTCCCGACAAGGAAGTTCTTATGGCAAGAATCGCAGAGCTTTCTCTCGTTTACGATTTTGAAGCAATTGTTCCCGTCTCAGCAATGAGAGGAATCAATATGGAAGCTCTTCTTGAGGAGCTTAACAAGCTCGCAGAAGAAAGCGTTTTCTTCTTCCCCGAAGACACGCTGACAGACCAGCCCGAGAGAGTTATTGCCGCTGAAATGATAAGAGAAAAGCTTCTTCGAAACCTTGACAGAGAAATTCCTCACGGAGTTGCTGTCAGCATCGAAAAAATGCGCGAGCGCGAGGATTCCGACATTATGGATGTTGAGGCTGTTATTTACTGCGAAAAGGAAAGCCATAAGGGAATTATTATCGGTAAAGGCGGCGCTATGCTCAAAAGAGTTTCAACAAGAGCGCGCGAGGATATGGAAAAGTTCTTTATGTGCAAAATCAACCTTCGTTGCTGGGTCAAGGTCAAGGAAGGCTGGAGAAACCGCGAAGGTTTAATTCATAATTTTGGACTTGATTAAAATATAATAAAAAAATCATCCCTGCAAATACTTTTATTTGGAGGGATATTTTATGAACACAAACTATAAAGAGCTTGCCGCCTGGTACAAGTTTGCCTCCACCGGCAAGGTCAGCGACTATCTGCAATACAGAAGCATTACACAGGAGAATGAAAATGAAGCTGAGCACGGACGGATTGATAATAAGGGAACAGCAGACGGGCGAGGATGACCGTCTTGTTACTCTGCTCACCCGCGACTACGGTGTTCTGCGCGCCTTCGTAAGGGGTGCAAAGAGAATCAAAAGCAAGTCTCAAAGCGCAACCCAGCTTTTTGCTTACGGCAAATTTTCAATCTATCGCGGCAAGGACGCCTATTCAATCGATGAGGCTCAGCCGATCGAAATCTTCTTTGACCTGAGAAACGATATTGAATCGCTTTCTCTTGCACAATATTTCTGCGAGCTCGCAGGTGAGCTCGCGCCCGTTGAGGACGATGCAGGCGATTACCTGAAGCTTGTTCTCAACGCGTTACATATGCTTTCAAAAAACAAGCGTCCCCATTCGCAGTTAAAAGCAATCGTCGAATTAAGGATGCTGACGCTGTCGGGTTATATGCCGGACCTCGTCGTTTGCGGAGATTGCGAAAAATTCTCCGAAAACGGGATGTTTTTCAGCCCCGTTGAGGGTCAGATTTTCTGCGACGAATGTGTTTCCGATCACACCTGCATCGCTTTGCCCAACGGCGTTCTTTCGGCGATGAGGCACATCTGCTATTCTGACAGTGCAAAGCTTTTCTCGTTCACTTTGGCAGAGGAAAGTCTCGATTTTCTTTCTGATGTTACGGAGAATTTCCTTCTGACTCAGACAGCAAAAAAATTCAAAACACTCGATTTTTATAAATCAATTAAAGTATAAAACCACGAAAGGATGAGCGATATGAATAAACATCATAAATCGCTTGAGCTTGATAAAGTGCTCGAGATGCTCTCTTCGCACACCTCCTGCGAGGATGCAAGACTTGCGGCTCTTGAGCTTAAACCTCAGCCTGACCTAGACTCTGCGCAAGCTCTTATGAATCAGACAAGAGACGCGCATATGCTCCTTGCCCGTTTCGGCGGCCCGTCCTTCGGCGGGTTAACAAATGTCAACAACGCTCTTTTCAGAGCAGACGCAGGAAGTACACTCAGCCTGCGCGAGCTTCTTGACATCGCCGCCGTTCTGAGAGTTATCCGCGCAATCGTTCAATGGAGAAGCACGAACGAAGGTGTTGAGACAATTCTCGATATCTACTTTTCCACTCTAGTGCCTAACAAGTTTCTTGAAGAAACTATCACAAGCGCAATTATTTCTGAGGAAGAAATTGCAGACAATGCCTCCCCTGTGCTCGCGGATATAAGAAGAAAAATCCGCGCGCAGGAAGGTAAGGTGCGCGAACAGCTCGGCAAATTCACTCACAATACAAACTATTCAAAGTATCTGCAGGATAATATTATTACTATGCGAAACGGACGCTATGTTGTGCCCGTTAAGAACGAATACAGAAGCGAGATTCCCGGCCTTGTCCACGATTCGTCGGCGAGCGGTGCTACGATTTTTATTGAGCCTATGCCCGTTGTTGAAGCTAACAATCAGATAAGGCTTCTCAAAAATCAGGAGCAGGATGAAATCGACCGTATTCTCGCTGAGCTTTCAGCAACCGTCGGCAGCTTTGCAAACTCTATCAAACAAAGCTATGAATGTGCCGTTGAGCTGAATGTCATTTTTGCAAAGGCACAGCTTGCCTATGCGATGAACGCTTCCGTACCCGAAATGAATGACGAAGGAATCATTGAGCTTCGCAGTGCAAGGCATCCGCTCATTGACAAGAAAAAGGTTGTTCCCGTCGATATTCAACTCGGCAAGGACTTTGATACAATCGTCATCACCGGCCCGAACACGGGCGGAAAAACCGTATCGATAAAAACAATCGGTCTTTTATCGTTAATGGCAATGTGCGGACTTATGCTTCCCGTCAACGATAGAAGTAAGATTTCCGTTTTTACAAAGGTTCTTGCGGATATCGGCGACGAGCAGAGCATCGAGCAGTCGCTTTCGACCTTCTCTTCTCATATGACGAATATAATCAATATACTCAAAGAGGCAGATGACACAAGCCTCGTTCTCATTGATGAATTGGGCGCAGGTACAGACCCGATCGAGGGCGCTGCTCTTGCAATATCAATTCTTGAACAGCTCCGCAATCAGGGAGCAAAAATCGCATCTACAACGCATTATGCCGAGCTTAAGGCATACGCTCTTCAGACTCACGGCGTTACGAACGGAAGTTGCGAATTTGATGTTCAGTCCCTTCGGCCTACATACCGTCTTCTTATCGGCGTTCCCGGCCGTTCAAACGCTTTTGCAATTTCGCAGAGGCTTGGCCTTTCAGACAGTATAATTGAACACGCTCAGGAGCTTGTTTCAACGGAAAACACCCGTTTTGAGGATGTTGTTGACAGGCTTGAGCAAAGCCGTAAGAAAATGGAGGACGAGCACAACGAAGCTTTGAAAATTCGCGCCGCTGCTGACAGAGAGCTCGAAAAAGCAAAGCAGATGAAGGCAGAAATCCAGACGATGCGTGAAAAAGAAATGGAAAACGCAAAGGCCCAGGCTCTTCGCATTACGGAACAGGCGAAAAGAGAGGCTTATCAGCTTCTCAATGAGCTTGAAGAGCTTCGCAAGCAGCAGGCAAAGGAAAAGGATGCCGCTGAAATGGCTCGCCGCGCACGCGCCGCCGTCAAAAAAGGTATTGACGCAATTGACTCCGCCGCTGACCCGATCATAGGAGCTTTTGACGCCGATGAGGATTATGTCCTTCCCCGTCCGCTGAAAATCGGCGATGCCGTAATTATTGCAGACATCGGCAACGAAGCAACAGTCGTTACCCTTAAAGACAAAAAAGGGCTCGTAACCGTTCAGATGGGTACTATGAAAACAAGGGTTAAGGAAGAAAACCTCCGTCTCGTTGAAAAGAAAAAGAAGGAAACGGGAGGCAAACGCACCGTTGCGACGGGCAAAATGGAAAGCCGTATGAATATGAGTGCAAAAACCAGCCTCGACCTTCGCGGAATGACCGTTGACGAGGGGCTCCTTGAGCTTGACAGATACATCGACCACGCATTGCGAATGGGCATCGGTGAATTCACGGTTATTCACGGTAAGGGTACCGGTGTTCTTCGCTCCGCCGTAAGAGAATATCTGAAAAAGTCAACCTTCGTTAAATCTCACCGCCTCGGCACCTTCGGCGAGGGTGAAGACGGCGTTAGTATTGTTACGCTGAGGTAATTTTGCTCAAAAAAGGAGACGAAAACCTATACATTCCGACGAGTATTATTTGCTTGAAACAATGCTACAAAACTGTTATAATGTCACTATGAAATCCACTAAAAAGGAGGCGTAGAATGAAAGACCTTATTATTATCGGTTCGGGCGGTCTCGGACGAGAAACCGTATGGACGGCAGAAAGAATCAATGCAGTTAAGCCTGAATGGAATATCCTCGGATTTATTGACGATAAGCCAAGCTATAAGGGCAAAATAATTGACGGCTACCGGGTTCTCGGCAACTCAGCAGATGTTGCAACATACCCCGACGCGTATTATGTCTGCGCTATAGGCAATGCCGCTATCCGAAAATCCGCAGTTGAAAAAATTCTGAAAATCGCCCCCGTTAAGTTTGCAACTCTGATTGACCCCGCTTGCGTTTATTGCAAGGATAGGACAACCTTCGGGGAGGGTTGCATCATCTGCGCTCACACATATATAACGGTAGATATCAAGATCGGCAACCATGTTTATTTCGGTGCTGACGGAACAGTCGGTCACGATGCAAGGATAGAAGATTTTGTTACCTGCTACCCCGGCGTTAATGTTTCGGGCGCGGCGCATATCGGAAGCTGTTGCGAAATCGGTGCAGGCTCTCAGGTTATTCAAGGCATAACCGTTGGCGAGAGAACGATCATCGGCGCAGGCTCTGTCGTTGTCCGCGACCTCCCTTCAGATTGCACAGCCGTCGGCGCTCCCGCAAAGCCAATAAAAATAGACGGCAAAAGAATATAAAAAATCAAGCGACTTGCTCAGTTTGAACAAGTCGCTTTTATTTATGCTGTTCAGATTTTTATGATTTCCGCTACCCAATAATTGATTATCGAGTAAATCATAGAGATGAACTCCTTAAGACCCAAGCTTCTGAGTACATTATCTACCGTTTCATTAATAAGATTGTCAAATGGCATATCTGCTTCGGCATCTGCATACTCTTCATCGCTTTCGACCGCTTCGCCGTTAACAAGTTTGAAGCCCTGCGTTCTGTAACCAATCGGGGTTATGGTATCCATTGCGTAATAAACCGTTACATCGACAACCGTATCTGAAACCGCAGGAATTACGCCCGCGAAAGCGATTTCAGTTTTTTCGCCCGGTGCAAGCTTTATGCTCGGGTCAACATCAAACCTGAGCTCTGCGCCGTCACATTCAACCGCAAGAATTCTCACATTGCTGTTTGCGCATACATTTGTTATAACAAGATTCTCTGCTTTTTCCGAAAGAATTCCTTCACGGCATCCGCTAAATGCAGCGTGAATCGTATGCGATGCGTTTGTTGAATATTTGAACTGAGGATAATCAGGATCGGAATAAACATCCGTTATCTCGTCCGTAAGCAAAAGCGTCATCATGAGAATTCTCGTGTAATTATCCTTATATGTCATTCCGTGGAAAAGCCCGTCAACAAACCAGGTATTATCAGGAAGATACGCTGTTGACGCATCAATCTCCATCGAAGGCGAAACCTTATCCTTGCCGCCGCAGGAATTTATCTGCTCATATCCGTCCGCAAAGCGTTTGCCGTACGGGGCGCAGGTCGCTCCCGTTGAAGCATTCGTTGTAATAATTCCGTCCGAATTTTCATTCATACCCGTAACAATTCTGTTGCCCGTTCCCGAGATTATAGATATATTCATTCCGCTTTCAATGCACTCTGCAAGCTTTTCAGGCATTGACGGAAGAATCTCATAATGGAAACGGTCACTTATCTCAATGAGCCTTGCGCTTTCTTCACTATCAAGAAGATGAGCCTTAGCTTTTTCATATTTATCCGCAGGGATAAAGTCCCAAAGACTGCCCCAATAACCTATCGTCGGGAAAATTTTCGGAAAGAGTGTATTAAGAAGATTATCAACAAAGCCGAGCTGATTTGCCTTAACCAACCAGTTGTAATTTTCCTCTGTCATCGTTCCGTTTTCAACAAAACGAACAAGACACTCTTCATCGAATGTGAAATCCGCCATCATCGCATCGTAAGCAATTCCTGCTCCGCCGATTGCAGGTACGGTCATAACAGCATTGTCAACATCACCCTTATAGCCGTAAAGAGTAAGATAAGTTGCCGTAACCTGACCGCCGTGGCTGATTGCAAAAAGATTCACCTTGTCTTTACCGCTGTGCTCCTTGACGGACTGAATAAAAGCATCCAGCTCGTTAGCACAGCTTTCAGCGCCCATTCTGAAATCACAACTGAAGTTATAGATGTTTTCGTGGCCGATATAAAGCGCAATCTCTTCGGAAATCTCAACCTCCTGCCTGTACTTTGTATCCTCACGCGTTGCGATAAGCACTGCATTGTTTTTATTATAAGCATCCGTATAGTCCTGATGGAGCTCGTATGCGCTCGTTCCATCCGGATTGCAACGAAGCTTTTCAAGAAGAACGGCCATTTCCTGCGCAACAACATCCGTTATATACTCAGCATTGCCGAAAGCAAGCGCGCCGAGACCTATTCCAAGCTCGGCAATTCTCGCAAGAACACGGTCGAGCACATGGTCAAAATCAAGACCCCATACGCTCTCGCCATCTTCAAGACTATCGCCGTAATAAAGATTTGTTGAGCTGTATCCCGGAACAATGACAACGGGATAGTCGCTCGGCTCCGCCGTTACCTCACCTGCCGCAGACGCAACAATGCCGCACGACGAAACAATCATTACAAAAGAAAGAAGAACACATAACAGCTTTTTCATAAAACCAATCCTTTCGCGTAAAACCTTCTATGAAAAAATTATACTCCGAGATTATACTTTTGTAAAGAAAAAATACGGCTCGTATAAAACATACAAGCCGTATCTGAAATTAATTCTGTGCAGTAAAGATTGCTATATAGCCTTCAAACTGATTTGATGCCTCTGATTTCTGGAAGAAACCGTCCTGCGATTTCGTTGCGCCTGCTACTGCAACCTTACCGTTTTCAAGCGTGCAAACACTTGCTGCATAATCATCATTCTTACCGTTGAAGAGAATGGTCTTGCAAGTGCTTCCCTCTTCGTTGAGATATATGATGTAACCGTCTGTTCCGCCGCCGATCTTCTCATTCTGGAAATCACCGTTTGTTGATTCCGTTCTGCCGACGATTGCAAAGCCGCCCTTAACCGCCGTAACTCCGTGGATATAATCCGTTCCCGTACCGCCGACTGCTCTTGCCCAGTTTACTTTACCATCCTTGTTATAACGGATAACATAACCGTCAGACTTGCCGAGTGTTATTCTGTAAATACCGTCAGCCTTTTTGTTTACGGTGTACGAGCCTGCAACAACGCATCCGCCGTCATTCGTTGCGCAAACAGCGTTATACTCGCTGTTTCCCGAGCCCTGAAGATACTGCTTCCACTGAAGGTCGCCGTTCTTGTCAAGCTTTACAAGAACCGTATTCATTGCACCCGACTTTGCAGGAATTTCCATACCGGCAAAATCACCGTCGCTTGAAACCGTTACGCAGGTTGCAAAAACATCACCGTCTGAGTTTACGGCAACCGCCGTTACATTGTTTGACATTGAACCCGAAAGAATACGGCGCCATTTAATGTTACAGTTTTTATCAAACTTGAATATGAAAGCTTTTATGCTTTTTCCTTCGCTCTTGAAAAATCCTGCATTTGTCGTTGCCTTACCGCCGACCACGAAGCCACCGTCAGGAGTTGCTTCAACACATTCTATAAATTCACCCGTTTCATTCATATCGCCCGGGAAAACATATGTCCACATATGAGTTCCGTCCTTCTTAAGACGGACTATAATAGCGGAATGTGATTTTGAAAGCTTTGCAGGCTCAGTTTCTTCAGACATCGTCATACCGACGCCGACGATCGTACCGTCATCAAGCTCTGCAACATCGTTGAACCAGACCTCTGAATCACCGCCGATATCATATTTCCATTCAACACTTCCATCATCGGCATATTTAACGATTGCACTGTGTCCTGCCCAATCCTTGCTTACGCCTGCAAAATCAGCATCATAGGAATTCGAATAAACAGCGGCAACATATCCACCCTTTTCGCAAGGTGCAACCGCCTGAGTGATATCCATACCCTTGCCGCCGAAATACTGAATATAATCTCTCGTCGCACCCTTGATCGTTACGCCCGACTGCGTTCCGAGAGGAACAGTTGCGGTCGTCGTCGAGGTTGTCGGCTTATAGGGGTCCGGCTTACTGTTTGATGTATAGTCCGGTTTTTCCGTAGTCATTGAAAGAATGAGCTTGCCGTCTTTATACACACCCGTGTAATAGATAAGCTGACCGAAGGAATTTGTCTGGTTCTTTGTGTAAAGAATATTACCCTTCGAGTCCATCTTGCCCGTTGTATAGATAATATATCCTGCGTCATCCTTCTGGCCGGTTGAATAAATCTTGTGTCCGTTCTTATCGAGGATACCTACAGTATCGGTTACCTGACCGTCAGGGTTCGTTGCCCCCGTAATAGCCGTAACATCCTCCGTTTTTTTCGTTTCGCCCTCTTCTATGATTGAGAGTGAATCCGGTGCAACATCAAGCTCGTCTTCGTTATACTTTCCGGGAACCTTATGGTTACTGAAAAACATAATATAAACAGCAACGCCTGTTGCAACGAGAATAACAACAAGAGCTATAGCGATTGCAATAACAGTACCTTTATTAGCCTTTATTTTTGCTTTAAGTCCTTTGGCATCTTTGCTCTTGTCCGCTTTCTTTGCATCGTCGGAGTCTTTTGCCTTTTTTACGGTTTTTTCATCAAGATATTCCTTGTTTTCCTTTTTGGAAACGATTTCTTCTTTGGAAGCAGCTTCCTGCTTCTTATTTTTATCGTCTTTTTTCATACTGAAACCTCCGGGAATTATATAGATACTATATGATAACATATTTTTATATCATTTTCAATATTTTAATCGATATATAACGCACAATTATGCAAACTAAAAGCCGTCTGCTCAAAGCAAACGGCTTTTAATTTTATTTAGACACATAGTTTGCAGGGTTCACCTTTTCACCGTTAATGCGGATTTCAAAATGGACATGAGGTCCGGTTGAATATCCCGATGTTCCGATATAGGCTATAACCTGACCCTGGTTAACATACTGACCCGTACTTACAGCGAGCGACTTGCAGTGAGCATAAAGCGAAACATATCCGCCGCCGTGGTCAACCATAACATAGTTGCCGTAACCTGAGTTTGAATACTTTGTAAAGATAACCGTACCCGATTTTACTGCAACGAGGTTTTTACCCATCGCATTCGGCATTGAAATATCTATTCCGCTATGGAATTTATACGCGCCCGAAATTGGGTCATTACGATATCCGTACGGCGAAGTTACATAAGAATTCGAATACGGAACAGGCCATACCCAGCCCTTTGAATTCGCATGGCTGTTTGAAGAAGAACCGCCGCTCGGCTTGGATGCCTCCTGCTCTTTAAGGAACGCTTCAATCTCTGCATCGATCTTATCCATATCGGAATTATACTTATCAATGCTTACTTCAAGCTCCTTTGTCTGATAATTAAGCTCACGAAGCTTTTTGTTAACCTCGTTTGACTTCTCATAAATCTCATCCTGAGCTGCCTGAAGCTCATTTTCCGCCGCCTGAAGATCAGCCTTTTTCACCTCAAGCTCAGCCTTTTCCGCCTCAACCTCTGCTTTTGCATCCCTGAGGTCCTGCTGCATTCCTTCAATTTCTTTTATTTCCTCATCAAGCTTCTTGACGAGCTTTTCATCGCTTTCGTTAACTCGTCTTACGAGCTCAAGCCTGTCAAAGAAATTAGAAATAGATGTTGACTGAGTAACAATTTCAAGAAGCGATGTTTCGCCCGCAACATAGTTAGCTCTCAGGCGTTCACCGTAAAGACGGACTGTTTCCTCAATTTCTTCGTCTTTTTCAGCAATTTTTCTGTCAAGCTCTGCGATTTCATCATCGAGCTTTTTGATTTTTCTTTCAATGATGATAATTTCGTCATTAATAATTTCCTGCTGGTCATTGATGTTTTCAATCTGGCTGTTAAGCTGATTTATCTGCTTATTAAGCTCATCGATAATCTTTTCCTGCTCAGCCTTCTGACCTTCAAGCTCCTTGATTTTATCTTCGCTTTCCTTAACCTTATCTTTCAGCTCCTGCTGCTCAGTTTTAAGCGAAGAAAGCGTCTTTGCGTGCGTCTTCGGAGAGAACTCGCCAAGGCAGATGAAAACGAGGCTGAGGCTGATAAAAACCGTCAGAATTCGTGCAAAAATATTAGTCTTCGTCATCATAAACAACACCTCCGCGCTCTTTAAGATATCTCTGGATTGAAACGAAGCTTCCCGCTCCGCCCGAAACGACGCCGATTACAATAAACGCCGCAAGAACATACAAAGCATATTCCTTGAAGTCAACAACCTCAAACATACCGTTCAGCGTGCCGAGGAGCTTATAGATAGCAACTTCAAGAGCCTTATAAAGACCCCACACCGCGCCAAGCGAAATAATTGACGAAATAAATCCGAGCAACATACCCTCAACCATAAACGGCCAGCGGATAAACCAATTCGTCGCTCCGACCGATTTCATAATATTGATTTCCAGACGCCTGCTGAACATCGTTATGCGAATCGTATTTGAAATAATAAAAAGTGAAATAAACAAAAGAATAATAACAATAGCAATGCTGATGTAAGTAATCATTGTACGGATTTCGATAAGAGTATTTGCGATATCAACGCTACCCTTGACAACATCAACATTTTCAATATTCTCAAGCTTTGTAAATGTTTCATTGAAAAGATTCTCATCCTCAATAACAACAATGTATTTATCCGGCAAGGGATTACCTATACCCTGAAAATATTCTGAATCCGGGCTGAAATCGCTTTGCTCAAGCGCCTCTTTATACGCTTGCTCTTTGCTTACGAACTCACAACGGATAACATTATTCGTCATCAGAATATCTTCCTTGACCTGCTGCACCTGTTCGGGAGTTGCATCCATATCAAGATAAACCGAGAGAGCGTTTTCCTCTTCAACAATATCAAGCACTGTCTGAACATTGACGAGCACCATAAAGGTTGTACCCATCATAATAAGGCAGACCATAAGAACTGCAATTGACGCAAGGGACATCATTCTGTTGACCCAGAGATTTCGAAAGCCTTCTTTTGTAAGGTATCCGAGACTTCCTCTTTTTTTCATTGCGCATCACCGCCTTCCGTGTTTTCGGCAGATGCGGCAGTCTTTTCGTCGTCCTCAACATAAACTCTGTATGTCTCGTTATCCGAAACGATTGCGTTTAGAAAATCCTCGTCGGGATTTTCATTTGAAGCGGGAGCCTCTGAAGGAGCCTCCTGCGGCTTTGAAACAAATCTCTGCGTAATTCTGTTTTCAAAGGTCTCTGTTTTTTCAACATTAAGGTGCGTTACGGGACTTATTGATATTCCCGAATTATCAACCGCACCGTCAGAAACGATTGCGCCACCGTCAAGAACGATAACTCTGTTATCGAACCTTCTTACGAGGTCGTGCGCGTGCGTAACCATAATAACAGTCGTTCCCGTTTCATTGAGTCTTTTAAGAAGCTCAACGATTTCGAGCGACATCTGCGGGTCAACATTACCCGTCGGCTCGTCAGCGATGATGATATCTGCATTGTTTACGAGCGCTCTTGCAAGCGCAACTCTCTGCTGCTCACCGCCCGAAAGCTCGTTCGGATAGCATCTTGCCTTCTGAGAAAGACCGACGATGTTTATAACATAAGGCACTCTTTTTCGGATAGCCTTTTCTCTTGCGCCGATTACTCGCATCGCAAAAGCAACATTATCATAAACCGTCATATTGGGAATAAGGCGGAAATCCTGAAAAACTATACCCAGATTTCTTCTGAAATAAGGGATCTTGCGTTTTTTCATTTCGCCGAGATTGTAGTCTTTGATCGTGATAGAACCTGACGAAGGTACTTCCTCTCGCATCATAAGCTTAAGAAAGGTACTCTTTCCTGCACCTGATGCGCCGACAACGAATACAAACTCTCCTTTATCAATATGTATATTGACATTACTGAGAGCTTTTGTGCCGTTGTCGTACACTTTTGACACATTTTTAAAGTCAATCATACTATTGCCTCGAAAAATTAATATTTGATCGGATTGGCATCAAGATATTTCTTAACCATAAGAGCTACTTTGAACACGATAGCATCGTCAAACTCGCGAAGATCAAGGCCCGTAAGCTTCTTTATCTTCTCAAGACGGTAAACGAGAGTGTTACGGTGAACAAAGAGCTTTCTTGAAGTTTCACTTACATTAAGGTTATTTTCAAAGAACTTCTGGATTGTGAAAAGAGTTTCCTGGTCAAGGCTTTCAATTGATCCGCGCTTAAACACCTCGTGAAGGAACATTTCACAAAGCGTTGTCGGAAGCTGATAGATAAGACGGGCAATGCCGAGGCTGTCATATCTGACGATTGCCTTTTCAGTATCAAATACCTTGCCAACCTCAAGAGACACCTGAGCCTCCTTGAACGAGCGTGCAAGCTCCTTGATGCCGACAACAGCCGTACCTATACCAACCTGAGCGTGAACATAAAGCTCCGTTGAAAGAGAGTCAACGATTGAACGCGAAAGCTTTTCAAGGTCTTTTGACTCAATGTTACTCTTTACTTCTTTGATAAGAGCAATATCCGACTCGCTTACATTAACGATAAAGTCCTTAGACTTGTCCGGGAAGAGATTCTGGATAACATCGTATGCCGAAGCATCTGACTGCTCGGGAATTCTGATAAGAAGAACTACTCTTGAAGCATCATTGTTAAAACGAAGCTCACGAGCCTTAAGGTAGATATCTCCCGGAAGAATGTTATCGAGAATAACATTTTTGATAAAGTTATTTCTGTCGTACTTCTCGTCGAAATACTGCTTAAGATTACTCAGAGCAACCGCGCTGATATTGACATACTTTTCAGCAAGCTCATCATCACCGTCAACAAAAACTGCATATTCAGGATGAACCTGATTTCCAAAGGTCTTGTATGTACAGCCGTTTACAACGCAGACCTCGGAATCCATAAAGGTGGTCGCCGCCGCAACAGAGTTGACCTCACCTATTCTTCCAAGCTCGCTGCAGGAAATGATTGTACCTGACTCGTCGATAATTCCGATAGTTCTGTCAATGGCGCTCTTCATCTGGTGTATAACGCCCTGGAAAAGTCTGTTTGACATAATAAAACTCCTCACCTATGAATAATTAACATCAATTAATATCTGCTATTGTGCAAAAACACAACAACAATGAATATTTATACAAAATGCCAATCTAAACATATACATTTTACACAATCAGCCCGTCTTTTGCAAGTGTTTTGTGCGCTTTTTTGAAAAATTTTTTCAAAAATCGCTTTTTTGACCGTCGATTTTATAAAAAAGTTACAAATATTTCCCTCTTTTTCGGTGGGTTTTGTTTTGTGTAAAATCACCATGTGTTGTGAAAAAACAGTCATTTTCTGATTTCGATGTACAATATTTTGCGATTGTATAGTAAAAATGACAATAATTATCAATAATTTAGTTTCCGCCTTCGCGGCAGATAAAATTTTGCGCTAAACAAAAAAACTATCGGTAAGCCTCGACCTACCGACTGTTTTTTTACTGTATATTCTTCTTTTTCAATGGTGTTTTGTTTCCCTTGTCATCAACAACACGGATGCTCTCGAGAGCTGCGACGAGGTTTCGTTTATAAGAAGCTCTGTATTCTTCACGAAGCTGAGCTCTTTCTTCAATCTCTTCGGGTGTCAGCTCCTGCGCCTTTGCTTTTCGTGCAAGCTCGTTGATTCTGTCAATTTTTTTCTGATCCATTATTCTTCCTCCAATTTATTGTAAGGGCATACCTTCATACAAATTCCGCACACGGCACCCCTGCCGATATGCTTGAAATTTTTCTTCATATATTCACTGCACTTTTCAGGGTCGAAGACCTCTTCTCTCTCCATACCCTCTTGCCAGAGATTGCCGTTGATTGCACCCGACGGGCAATTTTCAACGCAGAGGTTGCAGCCGATACACGGCGACGAATAATCCTTAGTCTGAACCTCAAACGGACAGTCCGTAAAAAGAGTTCCCAGTCTTACTCTTGCACCGTATTTACTATGAAGGAAAAGGCTGTTTTTTCCTATTCCTCCGAGACCTGCAAGCGAGGCAACCTTCTTATGAGAATACCTACCGCAGTAATTCCATCCGTCTTTATTTATACTCTGCGAAGCACCGACAGGAATATACCTGAAACCGTTTTTCTCAAGCAAAAAGCCTGCCTGAAGAAGTACACGGTCGATGAACGCATTCACCGTTCTGTAATGATGAAAATATGTATGCGTTGGCTCATCGCTGATTTCGTCTATAATCGCATCCGAAAGCTTTACGACGATACTGACAGCATAACTTTCTTCTCCGAAAGGGCCGTCGCTGACTTTTGTAAAGCCGACATCGGCAACTCCGTTATCCTCAAAAAGCTTCAGAAGCTCCTCCTGCATTTTCATATAGCTCACCCTTCCGCTCCGTAAACCGCCGTTATCAATGCCGCATAGTCTCCTATTTCATCGCCGAGAAGTGCAGGCTTTATCTTGCAACAATCTGCCGTATAAGAAAGCGCTTCTTTTCTGATTTCTTCTTCCATTGACGGGCGCAACAGCTCTTCACTGCGCGCAAAAATGCTTCCTATCACTATGCACTCAGGGTTGATAACATCCATAAGAATCGCAAGCGTTCTGCCAAGGTATTTTCCGCTCGTTGCGTAAATTTCCTTTGCTTTTTCATCACCGTTTTTTGCATCCTCGGCAAGTTCTTTCGCCGTTTTATCCAGACCCGAAAGCGTTGCGAGGTTGTTTATTCCTCCACCGCTGCAGTAACCCTCCGCCGAGCCGTTTTTACCGTAGCCCTCAGGGCCGTCTTCTGTCAGACGGATGTGACCAACCTCACCTGCCATATCCGAAGCGCCGACAAAAAGTCTGCCGTCAAGGATAAGCCCTGCACCGAAGCCTGTGCCGAAAGTGAGAAAAATCATATTCTTTGTTCCCTTACCCGCACCGAGCCTCCATTCGGCAAGAGCACAGGCGTTTGCATCGTTCTGCAAAAAAACAGGCACACCAAACCTCTTTGAAAGAATCTCAACGATCGGAACATTCTTCCACGCAGGCAGATTAGGAGGGCAAAGCACAACGCCCGACTTGCTGTCCAATGGACCTCCGCAAGAAATGCCGATAGCTTTGAAGCCCTTCTCTTTCTCAATAATCTCAGAGAATTTTTCAATCACGCTGTCCGGAGCTTCGTTTTTATCCGTTGCAAAAGCCTTTCGCGAGAGTATTCTAAAGCTTTCGTTTTCATATTCACCGACGACAACTGCACATTTAGTTCCGCCGATATCAATTCCGATGTATTTTCCCATAACATCACCAAACGGATTATAGCACAAAACATCACGCTTGTAAATCAAAAGCTTGCTTGACTTGCAATACAATTGTTAATATAATGTAGTTACAATTCTGAAAGGGTTATGAGATTATGAAATGCAAATATTGTTATTCCGAAATCCCGAACAATTCCGCGTTCTGCAAATATTGCGGTTCCATTCTCGACAGTTCTTCAGGCGGCCGTGTGCAGGCTTCCGCAAATAACGGTCAGGTCGCCGCTCCCGTAAAAAAACACAGGTTCAGAAAATTTCTTTTATTTATTCTCGTTTCCTTCCTTGTCCTTTCTTTGGTTGCCTATGCGCTGATCTATGTTTTCTTTCCGCCCAAAAGATATTATCAGAGCGAGCTCGTTACCGTATTCGGTGATGACACAACGGTATCCTACACCAACCATCGCGGCTTTGAAACCGAGCGGATCTCAAACGGAACAACGCTGTTTCAGGTTGATTTCGACGGCGACGGAAAAATTTCAAACTTCACCTTTTATAAAGACGGCGAAACGGTAGCTCTCTATACTTCAACGCAAACCGTCAGCTCCGGCATGACAAGTTGCACGGCAACCTCAGATAATTACAATTATAAAATTCAAATGGAATATAACAGCCAAAACAGGCTTACCTCGTTCGAATTCTTCGAAGGTGACAAACCCTCAAATGTCTATGCGCAAATGACATATAACACCTTTGGAATTATGACGCAAGCCGAAATTCATCAGGGAAACGAAAAGCAAATCCGTAAATACGATTACAAGGGTGATCTCATTTCCGAGGTAAGTTACATAAACGGTACACTCATCTCGACAACTGAATATACGGACGGCGTGCTGAGAAAATCCTCCGTTGCTACAGATACCGAAACAAAAGACGGTCAAACCTATGTTGATGAATATATGATATGCAGTTACGACGAAAACGGTCTGCAGACAAGCTTTGAGCTTTTCAACTCTTCAGACGAGCTGATGTATTATTATGATATAGAGTCCAAAACCGACAGCGAGGTTGTCTATGTTGTAAAATCCGTAAATGACGACGATATTTCGGAAAAACATAGGTACACGCTCAACGGCGAAGGAAAGGTTACCTGCATCTATGATTACGATGCTGACGGCAACAGCCTCGGCAGAGCGGTTTTCTCTTACGACAGAGAGGGAAATCTGCAATCGTTAACAAGATATGACGAAGACGATAATGAGATTTTTTCAGAAAAATACACCTGGAAAAAGCAGCCCCTTTTCCTTTTAAGTAAATAAGCAAAAAAAGAAGTGAAGTGCATTTCAAACTTCGCTTCTTTTCTTTTGTTAATTTTTTTGTTTTTTCCAAAGAATCGCCGGGTTAAATCTTCTTTCTATGAACAAACCTTTTTTGACTGACAACGGAAAAAGAAGTGCACAAGCAAGTATATAATACGGCGCAGACTGAAATCCAAACATCTCAATTCCGAGAAGAACAGAGCTTATGGGAGCATTGGCGCAACAGCAGAACAATCCGACAAGACCGATTGCCGCTCCTGATACGCATAATTTCAAAACGCTAAGTATTGTTTCTTTAATTTTAAAAGTCTTTATAAACCATTAGACCCTTCAGGTTAAAAAATCTTATACCCGGATACTATATCACTTCATTTCAAAAAATCAAATCCTGCAGTATAAACCTCCGCCATTTACAGATACTAACAACACAATTTGTAATTTAAGGAGAAATGTATATATGAAAGCAACTGGAATTGTCAGAAGAATTGAGGAATGCGTTATAATAGGGCAAACCGCTTGAAACCCGCATAAACACTAGGGTTTTCACTGGTTTGCCCCACTGAACGCATTGGTGTCAAAAACGGGTTTTGGACGGTTTTTATACATAGCAAAAGCGGAGTGGAATTCCACTCCGC
>JAGAVE010000041.1 GCA_017942105.1 Clostridia bacterium
CATTGAGTTGAATCCGCCGATTGTGTCCGCTTCAAGCCCTGCCATTGAGCCGCTTCTGTCAAGGATAAATACGAGTTCCGTTGTGTTGTTTCTGATTTCTTTTTTCATAATTAATTCCTCCAAAAATTTAATGTGGTTGCTTGGTTTCTCATCCTTACAACCACATTATAGAAGAAATTAATTCACATAAGGTCGCTTGCGAGGCGACAAATTATAAATCAAAATGGTCTTGTGCTATCAAATCTAATTGTGCAGCAATATCTTTAAATGTAAGATTTAAATCCAATGTTTTGACAGATATTTTATTTCCGTGCATCATAAATTGATTGTTTGGTGTAATAGCCTCGTCCGTCTTGGCATATAACAGCATGCCCGAAACACTACCATCGCCAGCAATATCCTGATTTTTTACATAAGTGAAAATTTGATACATATTGTTTGAGTGCAGCGTTGTTGTATCGTACTGACCAGTCTGCATGGTACGGCCATAATATTTTGCATCAATAATCAATGTTTTTCCTTTGCACTTAAGCATTATATCGGTTTGCATGATTGGAAGAAAATCAATAACACCATCATCAACATTCCATTTAACTTGTGTGGAGTTAGCCGCAATTAATCCCTTGTAATGATAACGATAGTATTCTAAAATAAAGCGCTCATACAGATGACACATTCTTTGCTCATCAAGAAATGAAGCAACCTTGAAATTACCTATTTCATCGGAATACAACAAGCCTTGTAAAACAAAATAGCACACATTTAGAAGCATTTTGTATCCTTGATTGTTACGTTGAAATTTTAAGGTATCCCAACGAATTGTCGACACATCAACTTCATCAACATTTGAAAAGAACAACATTTCCTTTTTTAAGTCAGCCTTGTGTTCAGCAGAAACAGCTGGTTGCCTAATCAATAAGTTTGCAGTAGTTTTTATAATTTGATTAAACCGATTATTCTCTGAAAGTTCATCATGTTCGCAACCAATCAACTGCTTTTTCTGCATTTTAAGCTTGATGGACGAATTTATATCTACTTTTCCCCGCAGTGTTGATAAGTCTTCGTTTATAGTTATGTACTCACGATAAAGCCCTTGCTTTAATTGCTGTGCCAATCCTTTTGACAAAATAGCCGCAAACAAATCTTGTATGTTTTCAAAATCTTCTGAACTAATTTCCTCAAAGTTAGTTTGACGTAGCACTTGAAAAGCATAGGTCAACATATAATAAATGTTTTTTATCAGTATGCTTTTATCCTTAATCATGGAAAATCCCCTGCAATATATTTTCCCAACGCTTCACCTTACTATTATCATCAAACCAATACTCGTTAAGCATAGGAATAATATCGTATGTAATTACTTCGCGCATCCAGTCATCCGTACATACTTTTTGACCGCAGAAATAGCTGTGTCCAATGCAAAAACCATTGCCAAGTGAATTGTCACTCGAAATTTCTTTATTCAACTCAACAATACGACCAATAAGAGCATCAAAAGTTTCATCTTTAAATTCACCTTGATACTTCTTAAAGCCATCAGAACGGAATCCTGGCTCAACTTCAAAGAAGCTAAATCTTCTACGAAGAGCATAATCGATCATAGCAAGACTTCTATCTGCAGTATTCATCATACCAATAATATAAAGATTTTCAGGCACACTAAAAGGTAATCCATTATAAGCCAAAGTCGCCTTTGTACCCCTATAATCTTTTTCAATTAACATCATTAACTCGCCAAAAATTTTGCTCATGTTACCACGATTGATTTCATCAATTATGAAATAAAAATCCTTATCAGGTTGACTAGCTGCCTTTTGGCAAAAACGATAAAAAATGCCGTATTTTAATTCAAATGTTTCACCCTCAGGTTTGTATCCCATAATAAAATCTTCGTATGAATAGTTCTGGTGGAACTGGACGAATTCAATTCGAGATTCGTCTTTTTCAGCCATTAAGGAATATGCCAATCTCTTTGCCGCAAAGGTCTTACCGACACCGGGAGCACCTTGTAAAATAACATTCTTTTTATTTTTCAATAGATGCGCAAGAGTATCGTATTTCTCTTCCGTCATATATACTTCGGAAAGAAAATCTGCCTTGGTGTATTTATCCTTTTGTTCTTCGGTGGTAATAGGATTTTCCTCGCGGATAACATCCATAATAAAGTCATACTCTTCTTTTGTTAATTTGAAGAGGCTACCTTGAGGACTTACAAAATACTCCATTTCAGCAAGTTCCGGACAAACCTTCAAAGTGGCATAAGAAATAGGAGTAGAAAGATTTTCTACTTTCTCAAAATAAAGCAACTCTCCATCATTTTCTGCAGCTATACGGCATACGCATTGAATCTGCTTTACGGGAGTAGATTCATAGCCGATAACGATATCGCCTTCTTTTGCATCTAAGAAGTTTTGAAATACTCTACGCTTATTACCATTGCTATTATACAAAGTATATCCTTGAACTTCTCCAACTTTAATATCCGCAAAACTCCAAATTTTCGGATTAGCGTTTAGCCACCAATAATTACAATCCATTCTTTGTTCTTCCTTATGTTGTGGTGAAATGTTCGATAAATCAATTTCTTTAAGAGCTTCGAACAACTCGGGACGAATGCGATAAATATATTCATTTCCTGTTCCTTTTTTGCCTAAAAAAGGTATGCTAAAATATCTTTCCTGTTCACCGTCCATACAAGCCGGCAAATCAAAATATTTCTTAACTCTTCTTCCTAAATTCATAGTGCATCCAACATAAAAATACGGACTGCCACCATAAACCGAAGAAAGTTTTTTACAACTCGCCTCACCACCAAGTTCCATCATCGCTTTTAACATTTGCATCGGTGACGGATGATTAGGCAATTCTATTTCTGTTATGTATGTCTTCCAATCATCTTTAGTCAGTTCGGGATTATACTCTTTGAGCGAAGGCCACCAACCGTCAACATTTACACCTTCAGGGTTTTCCACATAGCGATTGATGTAGAAGCCAAAGTCAATCGTAAGTGTGCGCATTTGAGAATCAGGATAGCAAGTATCAGTAATGCACTCATTCATAATGTTTTGCATTTCAGCATCTTGTCTTAATAATTCACATACTTCATCATAAAGTTTCTTTCCGCCAATAATGTTATCGGCAGACTTACCTTTGCGTGGCATAAAATCAGTGCTTAATTCTCTTGCAACAGCACGACACTCTGAATACTTATAAATATAATATTTGTCGGGATAACGCAACCATAAATATGTTGAAATAGCATTGGCATTCTGATAATGACTTTTCCATGTGCCGGGATCGTGCTTGATTCTAATTTCTTCAGAATCAGAGATAAATTTTTCAAAACGACTTTCTAAATCTTTATTTTCGTCAAAAAGATTGATGAACATTGCACGTACAAATTCAGGATCTGCAGTTGCAAATTCCTTTATCATACCGCGCGGAAAATTACTCATGCTTGCAAGAAGATTATATGTTTTATCGGTTGCACGCATAAACATCTCCAAAAAGTCGGGAGCGTTGATATCCCAAACATCTTGGAAACGTTTCACTGCTTCCCATTTGAATTTTTCATCATTCCAATGTTCTTCTGTGAAATTCTCTTTAAATTTTACAAAAATCTCATTAAAGCGTTCAACATTAATCATGTCCATCACCATTCCTTATGTTTTATCTGCCCATTCTGCCTCTTTAAAACCTACAAACACAAAATCATCACCGATGAGCAGAGGTCTTTTGACAAGCATTCCGTCCGTTGCAAGGAGAGACAGCATTTCATCCTCACTCATTTCGGGCAACTTATTTTTAAGATCAAGGGATTTGTATAAAAGACCACTTGTATTAAAGAACTTCTTCAGCGGCAGACCGCTTTTACGGTACCATTCGTTCAATTCTTCAAAAGAAGGATTCTCGAGCTTGATATCCCTGAGTTCATATTCAATATTATTTTCATCCAACCATTTTTTTGCCTTCTGACAGGTTGTGCATTTAGGGTAACAAATAAACTTCATAATTTCACACTCCAAGTAAACTCTGGTCAAAAGCAAACAGAGTTTCGTTGATTTCAAAAATATTATAGTTTCCGTTTTTAATAAAGTATTCGATAATGACATCGAATTTATTGCTGTGCGAGAGCGCAAAGCCAGCTTTTCTGAGCATATCCTCAGTTTCGGGAAGGTTTAATTCGAGTGCAATCGCAAAAGCGATCGCAGTTGTTTTCTTCGGTTTATAGTTGACATCATTTCTGATTTTTGAAAAAAGCTTACGGTCTATGTTTGCTTTTTTATAGCATTCTGCATCAGTCATACCTTTTTCGTCAATCTTACGAAGGAGCATCTGCGAAAAGCTCTCATCAAGCTCGAAATCAAACGAAATCTTTTTAGCGCTATATGATCCCGATACCTGAGGCGCACACATTGGTGGCGCAGGGGCGCAATTGCACGAAAAATACGGTTCGGAAAAATCCTCGTTACAGCTTCTTCGGTTCAGTCCTCTTCTTACCAGGCTTTCATCAACATAGTTGTTGTCAATATACTCCTGCACATTGTTAAAAAGTTTAGAGCTGAGATTAAAAACAGTTGTATCAAAAACTACGAGATAAACAAGCATATCATTTTCCATAAGGAAAGAGCTGATTGTATCGATTGCAACCCTGAGCGCTTTATCCTTAGGATATCCGTATGCGCCTGCTGAAATCAGCGGAAACGCAACTGACTCGCAACCGTTATCCTTTGCAAGAATAAGCGACTTACGGTAGCAGGATTCAAGCTTTGATTTCTCGCCGAAAATTCCACCGTGCCAGACGGGGCCGACCGTATGAATAACAAACTTACAGGGAAGATTGTATCCTCCCGTTATCTTCGCTTCTCCCGTTTTACATCCTCCGAGACTTCTGCATTCATTCAGAAGTACTGCGCCTGCTGCTGCGTGAATCGCACCGTCAACGCCTCCGCCGCCGAGAAGAGTTTCATTGGCCGCGTTTACAATCGCATCGCATTCAACCTTAGTTATATCCTGACGGATAATCTGAAAAGGCATATCAATCTTCACCTCCGAACAAGGTTGCGGAAATAAATTCAACGGTCTGCCTCACCTGCTCCTCAGGCGTTATCGTCGGTTTCCCGTCACCCTTCTGCTCGCCGTAGCTGCCGAAATATGCGTGGCATCCGCCTTCAATGCAAAGTTGTTTAAAATCGTCCGGGAGATTCGGTTGATACTTTTTAACTTCTTCCATATCATCCCAAAGTATTTCATCCTCGCGGGCAGTAATCTGTATAACATCAAGTCCGCTATCAGTCAGATTCTCAGTTGAATATGCCGCCAACAGTATAAGTCCCTCAAGCTTATCCGTGTTCTTTGACGCATAGCTTGCCGCCATCGAGCCGCCAAGCGAATGGCCGCCGACATACCATTCCTTTATATTTGTGTATTCTTCAAAAATATCGTCTGCCGCATTGATGTCAAAAACAGCGAGATTGAACGGCATCTTCACAAGCACGCAGAAAATTCCTTCCTCTGCAAGAGCTTTCATCAAGGGGGCATAAGCTGTATATTCGACTTTACCACCGGGATAAAAAACAAATCCGCACTTCGGCTTTTCGGGAGTGAAAACCATATAATCATCGTTTTTCTGAATCACGGTTACTGTATCATCGGAGAAGGTTGCCGCAAGTGCCGTATCGTTTGCGCGATAGTAGTCAGAAACATAAATACCGAAAGCTGAGCAACAAACAATAACAAAACACAAAAGCGATATCAGGAATATTTTAAGCTTTTTACTCATTTTTTTCAAAAAATCACCTCGGAAAATTATACTTTAATGATAGCAGATTTATATTAAGTTTTCAAGTTTTTACAGCTTCTTGACTGCCGATTTAAATGATGATAAAATGTAAAAGTTAGGAGTGAAATATATGAACGATAAAGGTAAATTCAAGAAAACGACCATAATAATTATGCTCGTTGCAGTTTTCATAAGCATATGCAGCCTTGCCTGGGTTCTGATTTTCCAAGGCGATGACGCTTATCAGGAAACGAATAAGGATTTTTACAACGAAACTGCCGCAATATATACAAAAACTACAAAAACGGACGACCCCGCAGACAGCGGTGACACATCCGATGTAAAGGTTAAAGTCCCTGTCGATTTCATTCTTGAAAGAATCAACACCGATTCACAGCTCACTCAGGAGCAGAAAGATCTCGGCTTCAAGTCTGCAATTTATGACGGTCAGAGCTCCGTAACATACACAATGTCAAAGGAGAAGTACAGACAATTTCTTCTTTCATACAGATTTGATATCACAACAGATATTGAAGATGCGCTTTGGAGAATGTATCCGTCTTTCAAAGAGCTTGACTTCAACGATGACCTCACCCATTTCACGGTAAGAGTCAACAGAGCAGAATTCAACTCAGCAGAAAGTGCAGACATCGCCGGCCTTATTGCCGATCAGGCTGAATTCTATCAGGCCTTTGCAATGCTGAACGCAAACTGCACTGTTGCTTTTTCCGACTATGAAACAAACGCAACCATAACAACAGTAACCCCATAAAACAATTAACACTTGCCTGAAAGAACAATATAAACGGAAGGTGTTTTCTTATGGGAACTCAGAATATATTTATTTTTCTTGCCGCAAGTATGCTTTGTATGTGTTTTGGTTGGGGTATGCGAGGTTCTGCAATCGGCGGTGAAAAAGGTGCAATGCTTCCCGGTGCACTCCTGGGTGTTGTGTGCGTATGGTATACGGGCTCAGAGCTGCTTATGGAAAATGTATTTCTCTTTTCCGCTGCCTGTGCACTCGGATATTTTTACGGAGGCATAGAAACCTACGGCTCAACAATGGGACTGATTCTTGAGCACAACAAACCAAGATACAACCCCTCCCTCGGCTATCTTGCATTGGCTTTCAAGGGTTCTCTTTGGGGCGGTCTCGGTGCAGGTTTTCTCGGAGTCAGTTTTTCTGCTGCGAGCGGTGTTGTTTACAAATGGTACGATTTTGTTATTTTCTTTGCGCTCGTTCCTCTTCTTCAGCAGATTGGCTACCGTATCTTCAACACTCCTTATGACCCTGAAAACGGTAAAATGCCTAAAATATGTTTTTCTGAAAAGCGTCGTGAGGAATGGGGACGCAATCTGGTCGTTGTTGCTGAGCTTTTGATTCTTATGGTTCTGCGCAGGGATACTTTCGGTATTCTTATGTGGGCGTCAGGCTGTGTAGCAGGAGCTGTCGGTTGGGTTATCGGCATCGCCTTTTACGACAAACAGCTTCATCCGCTGAAAAGCGGCAAGCGTATGTTCGGAAAGCTGAGTGCCAACAATATGATTGACGGTTGGAAAATTATGGAATTCACTCAGGGTAGTTTTAACGGTCTGATTATCGGTGTTGCTTTCATACTCGGCTGGCCGATCGCCTCAAAGAATCTTGAAGAAGCTGAAGCATCCGGAGAATTATGGCACATTCTTCCCGAAAAAGCAGATACCGTTTTGTCGTGGACATTCTGCGTACTGATCATCTGCACAATGTTCCTTTTCATTGCGCATGAAAGAAAAAACAGCCGCCTTAGCAAAGTCAGTGAAAACACTATCGAGCTTTTCGAACGCCCTTGTTATATGGTCGCTCCTCTTTGTCTTATTATGCTCGGCTCAACAACTATGGCAGAAATTATCTGTTGCTTTTCGATGTACTTTGCTATTGCACAGCATGATGGCCTGGGAAGGTTCAATAAATTCAAACATATCAAGCTTATCCGTGTGATTCTTGTTCTTATCGGTGCAGTAATACTTGCCATACAAGCAGTCAGAGGCTTCACTTTATTTGAAATATGGATATTCTACTGCTTCGGATATCTTCTATTTGACTTTGCAGTTCTTTTTCACCCGAATAAAATCAGAGAAATCCGTCGTAAATCCTCCGGCATCAAAGAGTTTATAATCAACCTGGGCACTCGTGCGACGGTTCAGCCGTTCTTCTGCCTGTTGGCAATACTGATGCTGATTTTCGGCTATATAAATTTTTGATTAGAAAAACAAAAACACCGCTTGCTTTTTTACGATAGCAAGCGGTTTTTTTCATATCAGTTAAAACTTCTTACCCAATTGAGCAAAGAGCCCTGATGCGTATTTTCGCGCACCGTACCTAACATATAATCGGTTACGGGCCCGTTTTTTCTCATCTTTTCCAGAATTGCCTCCTGAAGTTCTTCAACTGTCATCTCCTCATAAGGCTTATTGAGATTCAGTTCAGCCTTTTCTTCCTTTGCAAGCTTCGTTTCTTTCTGCTTTTCAAAAACTTCGCGAGCTTTTTCTGTAACCTTTACAGGTTCGGGAGGATTGTTGATTTCAACAGATTTTATCGGTGTAAAAATCTTATCAGATGAGCCTACGCAAATCCATATTTCACCACCGTTTGCAGGCACTTTAACATTGACACAACCGTCTTCGGCAACAATCTCTTCACCTGACAGCGCTCCGATATATTTATTTAAGCTGACACAACGAAGAGTCATATTGACATCTCTGTCCGAATTATTGACCGTCACGATTACCGACTCGTTTCCGAGCTTTCTTTCGTATGCAAAATGCGTCGTCTGAAGCTCAAGCTCTTTATAATCTCCGTAGCAAAGAGCAGGTGTATTCTGACGGATTCTTCCGAGTGCAGAAATAATTTTTGTATAAGGATTCGTCTTCATTGCGTCCTTATAATCGTCATAGCTGAGCGCAGGTCTTAAGGAATCATCAGAATTTCTTTCCTTCCTGCCCTCTATGCCGAATTCGGAGCCGTAATATACGGAGGGAATCCCCGGTAAAGTATAGAGCATTATGTGGACAGGCAGAAAATGAGCCTTATTTCGAAGCTTGGTGAAAATACGCTCGACATCGTGGTTATCAACGAAAGTATAAAGCTTCAGCCTGTCTCCGACCATATCGCTGACATACTTTATTGTATGCGCAATTTCAAAATAGTTATGGTCATTATGAGCAGAATACAATGCCTTATGAAGCATATAGTTTGTTACCGAATGGAGTGTCCCGTCATTTGCCCAGCGTGAATAGTTGCCGTGAATAACCTCGCCCATAAGCCAGAAATCCTGCTTGACTTCATTTGCGACCTGACACAGAGCCTTCATATAGTCAAAATCCATAACATCTGCCGCGTCAAGGCGAAGACCGTCAATATCAAACTCTTTAACCCAGAAACGGATAACATCGCAAATATAGTCCCTGACAGCAGGATTATGCTGATTTAACTTTGCAAGAAGGTCGTAACCTCCCCAGTTTTCATAAGAAAATCCATCATCAAAGGAATTATTTCCCCGGAAATTCACATTGCAATACCAGTCTTTGTATTGTGAATTTTCTCTCTGCTGTCTGATATCCCGAAAAGCAAAAAAATCACGGCCCGTATGATTGAACACACCGTCAAGAATAACCCTGACTCCCTGCTTATGACATTCCGATACAAAATCTGCAAGGTCTTTATTGGTACCGAGCCTTGAATCCAGCTTTTTGTAATCGGTCGTTTCGTAGCCGTGACCGACAGACTCAAAAAGAGGTCCGATATAAATTGCGTTGCATCCGATTTCTTTTATATGAGAAATCCAGGGAATCAGAGCGTTTAATCTGTGCTCCGGTTCGCTGTAAGAATTCAGCTTCGGCGCGCCCGTCATTCCCAACGGATAAATATGATAAAAAACAGCTTCGTCGTACCAAGCCATATTTTCTCCCCCTGATAAAAACATTTGCCGTTATTATACTATAGAAAAACGCCATTTTCAATAAATTGCATATTAGTGCATCCTGACATATTATACCAAAGCGTTCATTTTAAAATAACAGAAATACAAGCTGGGTTTCGTATCTTACCAGCATTTGGGAACTCAGCGACTTATCAGAATACCTTTCATAAACTGCGTTTCATTATGTGTTTCGTATACTATCGCCTTTTCTTTTTCAGTGCAGCCAATCAATATTTTAATTTCCGAATCCTTTTTCACTAAATCAACAATGCACATTATCGCATCAACCTTTTTCTCGCCGCTTCCAACCCACACATCTATCCCTGCGCCATCCATAGAGGTTGTATCCTTTAAATATCCGTAATCAACTCGGTAAACGAAATCCGGATACTTCGGATGTGAAGTTCCTTTCGGCCTGTCAATTATAATTTCTGAATTGTTTACCAATTCATCTAACGCGTTCCAGAATTCAATATTATATTGCATCTTGTAACCTCCGTAGAGTGACGATAATAAATAAGAGATAATAATGAATAGATAATAATACAAACAGCGCTCGATTATTTCACAAACACTATTATCTATTATTTATTCAATATTATCTCTTATCTTAGCCTCGCAAGAGGCGCTGTTTGGCTGGGATGGCTGGATTCGAACCAGCGAATGCAGCAGTCAAAGTGCTGTGTCTTACCGCTTGACGACACCCCAGTATTTAACTTTAAAAATAAGTCTGCAAGAGGACTCTTGCAGACTTTTTGTTGGGGTGGATAGTCGGATTCGAACCGACGGTCTCCAGTGCCACAAACTGGCGCTTTAACCAACTAAGCTATACCCACCATATGGCGCGCTTGAAGGGACTCGAACCCCTGACCC
>JAGAVE010000042.1 GCA_017942105.1 Clostridia bacterium
ACCGCACAAATATTATGAAGAAAACAATCTTCACGCGTTTATGATTTCATCACTGAAAGATTTTGACGAGACTGTTGAAAGGCTGAATGTTTTTCTTCCGTTTGTTGATAACTGGGCAACCTGCGATATGATGCGCCCCGTTTCGTTTAAAAATCATCATCGTGAGCTTCTTTGTGAAATTGAAAAATGGATTGAAAGTGATAAACCGTATACCGTTCGTTTTGGTATAGAGATGCTGATGGTGCATTTTCTTGATGAAGATTTTAATGTTTCTTATCCTCAGAAGGTTGCAGAAATCTGTTCGGATGAATATTATGTCAGGATGATGGTCGCCTGGTATTTCGCGACGGCACTGGCTTTTCAATATGAAAAAATCCTGCCGTTTATAGAAAATAAAAAGCTTGAACCGTGGACGCATAATAAGGCGATACAAAAGGCTGTTGAAAGCTACAGAATAACTGCAGAGCAGAAGGAATATCTGAAAAAACTAAAGGTTAAATTATAAGGAAAACCGTGTTATAACATATAACAAAAAGCGATAGATTTTCCAAAAGGAATTTCTATCGCTTTTTTGTTTGGCAAAGATTAAAAACCTCCGAAGGAAAGTCCCTCGGAGGTCGTTTTATTGATTAGCCAACAAACTTGATTGTAAGAATCTTCTTGCCTGTGATTTCGAAATCAACGAAGCCGTCTTCTCTCATTGTAAGAGGCTCGATATCCTTCTCTTCGAGGCTTACGAGTTTAACCTCGCTCCACTTCTTGCCGGAGTAAGCAGGAAGCTCGAATTCAGCCTTCTGTCTCTCAACAGGTGACTGAACCTTCTCAATCGGAGCGATACCGCCGTTAAGACGGATAGCTGTTTTAACAGCGTTGTCTGACGGGTTGAAGATACGCACAACATAGCCTTCGCCGTCCTCGCTGAGCTTAACTGCGCTGACATTGAGCTTTTCATTTTCAAGCTCAAGGAAGGAATGAACGAGACCGTTTTTACCGTGTTCAGTCGGTGCAAACTGTGCGATACCGAAGCTGAGGTTGAAGCGCTCTGATTCGCCCCATACGTTGCCCTCTTCCCAGTCGCCTGAGTGAGGCATAAATGCGTAACGGAAGGTATTCTTACCGATGCACTGTGAGCCCTTGTCAACCTTGCTGTAGTCCTGCATATCTGATGTTACGCAGATACGAAGCGGGAATGCACGAAGGAGTGAAAGATAAACTGTTCCGCACTCGTCATCACTTGCTTCATAAGCCTTGAGACCTGTGTTAAGAAGTGCAACGCCGTTTGTGCCGTCAGTAACATCAACGAATGAATTCATCGGATGCTCTGTCATCGGGATTTCATCATAGATTGAATAGTCAAGCTTTGCAACCTGACGCTTAACAACATCGAACTGACCCTGAGCATAAGAGAACTCTGATTTGATATCTGTCGGGAATGCAACCTGAAGGTAGTGATCCTCTGACTGATTGTCAACAGTTGTTTCAATCTCAAGATATTTTGCACCCTTGCGAAGAGTTACGATATTAACGATCTTGCAGGGGTTGAGGTGCGGTGAACGGGTCTTTTCGTCCATGCTGCGTCCCTCGGGAAGTGCCCAGTCGATTTCGATCTTGTATGAAACTTCGAGCTCACCCTCGTGGAGAAGAGTAATTTTTGCATTCTCGTTGAGAGTTGTGAAAGTCTCGTCATTTTCGGGAACGATATGCTCCCAGGGGTTGCCGATTTCGCCTGTATCCTTGAAGTAGCCGAGACCTTCGTATGACTTGCCGTTAGCCTTGTCAAGAACATTGTATGTACCGTTTGAATTGAATGAAACTCTGAGGTATTCGTTCTCCATAACCTGAGCTCTCTTGAGCATTGTCTTCGGAGTAGTTGCACGGACATTGTAAAGCGGCTGAAGCTTGAGAGTTCTGTAACCAAAGCCGGGGATATCCTTAACATCAACAACGATCTTATACTGCTGAGTATGAAGAACATTTGCAACATCGTTCGGGTTCTGAATAATCTGAGCAACATTCTTGTTTGTTGCGAGAACCTGATATGTAAGAACTGTTCCGTCAACATCTGTAATCTTGAAGGAATCTGCTTTCCATTCGGCAGGGAGCTCAATTGTCATCTGAACGCTTTCGCTTCTCTTGAACGGTGCAGGGTTGTAAACTACGATTGCTGCGTCGTCACGGGTGAAGCCGTCAAGCTTGATGTCGCCTGCAATATCCATAAATGCACGCTCATAAACGCAGTTTGAAAGCTCCTTGGACTGTCTGTAACGGGAAACAACATCCTCATAAACAATGTCACGGCCACAAGAACCGATGCTGTCGTGTCCGTGGTTCTGAAGAAGATAGTTGTATGAAAGGTCAATGAAATTCTTCTGGAACGGTGCGCCTGCAAAAGCTGAGAAAACTGCGAGAGGCTCAGCGTAGTTCATAAGCTGAGTTTCTGTTTTGAAGTTATCCTGCTTGATGTATGTTCTTGCAGAAAGGATCCAACCCATAACGGGGCTTACGCTACCCTTTGTAAAGGGTTCACGCATCTCGCCCTTGAGAACGGGTGAATTCTCGTCAAACTCATCAATGATGCCCTGCTCCATCTCTTTAAGAGTGCTGTGGAAAACCTGAGCATTCGGAAGAGCTGCGTCAAGATCCTTGATCATCTCAACCTCACGGATGTCCGGGCAGGATGAGTCGTGACCGAGAGACCAAAAACGGTGAGAGGTTGTCCAGTCGCCGTCCTGCTCACGCATTGCCTGCTCAGCGCGCTCCTGAATGTTTTCCTTATGATATTCGAAGAACGGATGAGTATACTGATAGTCGAGCTTCTGATTTTCGTTATCTACGAATTTGAAAACACCGTTGTTATCGTTCCATACCATATCGCGGTTGTTCTCGTTTGACTGGTTGTAGTAAACGGGACGCTGAACGATGTACCAGATATTGTAACGGGGACGCTTTGCAAGACGGGAAGCGTAGATGCGTGTTCCGTCCGGGCTTTCCCAGTAGAATTCTGAACGGGGAGCTGTGTATTCGTTAACTCCGCGGTAGAAAGAAGCGAAGTGAATATCAAAGCCTGCATAAATCTGCGGAAGCTGAGAAATCTGACCCCAGCCGAAGGGTGAATAGCCTGTCTTGCTGATGCCGCCCATTTCCTTACCGATTCTGTGGCCGAGGAGGAGGTTACGGATGAGAGCCTCGCCGCCGACGGTGAATTCGTCGGGAAGGCAGAACCAAGGGCCAACGCCGATCTTGCCTTCAGAAACGAGCTTTTTGAAAAGCTCCTTCTTCTCGGGATAAACCTCAAGGTAATCCTGAACGGGCATTGTCTGTGAATCGAGGTGGAAGTGCTTATACTCGGGGTTTTTATCGATAATATCGATGAGCATATCGAGCATATAGCCGAGCATATACTGAGTTCTTCTTGCGGAGAAGCGCCATTCTCTGTCCCAATGAGTGTTGGATATAAAATGACAGCTTATCTTCTTTTTGTTATCCATTTGCTGTGTCTCCTTTAGTTTGTTGTGTCTGCGTTTTCCTCCGCAGGTGAGGGCTTTAAGGTCTCCTTGAGTCTGATGATGCTTGCGTCAACATCGCTCTTGTGAACATAATATGTGTTTGCAAGGCAGAGAGCGAAAAGTGAAAATGACATTAAGCTTATTGCAGTTTTAGCTGAAAAAATTTTCATCAACCAATCATCCCTTTATAATTTTTAAAATATCTTCAAAGCTGTCTTCAAAATAGTTGCAGACAGCCTTTGTGCCGCTTTCGACGATATTGCCGCCCGCAATACCGATAGTTGTGTAACCTGCGAGACGGACTGAGCAAGCGCCTGCGCCGCTGTCTTCAATACCTACAACATGGTTACGGTCTGCAAATGCTTCGCCGAGACCTACGATTGAAGTCTCTGAATAGAGCCACGGATGCGGCTTGGGTGAAAGCTCACCGAGAGTGCCGACTGAACCCTTACGAAGCGGGAAGCCTGCAGAAATAATTGCATCGTAGAAATCCTTCGGGTCGCCCATACCGAGAGTCTTGAATGCAGAAAGAATCTCAGGCCATGCTTTTTCGTAAAGACCTGATGTTACGAGACCGATTTTAACGCCCATGCTCTTGAGCTCATAAAGGAAATCCTTTACGCCGACCGTCGGAGTGAAAGCGCCATCCTTGCCTCTGCCTGCCATAATTTCTTCCATCTCTCTGTGAGTGTGCTCAAAGTAGAAATCGCGAGCCTTGTCAAGAGATGCGCCTGGGCAGTATTTATCGATACAGTACTGAAGGTGCTCAGAAACCGAGTGACCTGAAACGAAAGGCATATCAGCCTCTTCAAGCTCAAACTTCGGGTTGCCGAGAAGACTTGCAATACTCATCTGAATAATCCAGATCCAGAACTCCTCGCTGCGGACTGTTGTTCCGTCAAGATCCATCAGAACAGCCTTTACGGGCATATCAAGCTGAACAGGCTGAACGGGATAATATGTCGGGTAAGCAATTGCTGATTTAACGCAAGCAAGAGTATGTGAGCCGAAAGAAACGAACTCAACCTTCTGGTCTCCTGTTGCAAGGATATCAACAACGCCGTTTTTGCCGACGGAGAATTTGCCGTCCTCTGTTGTTTCAAGTATGTGGAAGCCGCTGTCAGCTCCGATATCACCTAAGTCAGGGATATGAATTGTTTTGTCAAGTAACATAATTAACATCCTCTTTTTCTATAATGTAGCTAATCAATTTATGTTAACAAAACATCATTTAAATGTCAATGAGATTTCGTGAAAAAAACTGCGTTTTTCGCCATTTTCTCGCCTCATAATTTGTTGACTTTTGTCACAAGAAAAAGTATAATTAATCTATTATTCTATAGTTTGGTTCGCAGGGTGTGATGTTGTGCGGAATGTGTTGATTGTAAGCCATACGATGGAAATCGGCGGAGCCGAAAAAGCTCTGCTGGGTCTTCTCGGCGTTTTTGATTACACTAAGTACAATGTCGACCTTTTTTTATATCATCACGAGGGTGAATTGCTGTCTTTTCTGCCGAAAGAAGTTAACCTTCTGCCTGAAAATAAAAGCTATGCTTCTCTCGCAAAACCTCTGAAGCAAGTTGTGAAAAATAGGGCATTCGGCACTCTCATCGGACGATACAAGGGCAAAAATGCAGCCAACGAATATATAGCCGGAAACCGTGTAAAGGACGGCAGCTATGTCTATATTGATTACAGCCACAGGTTCACAGAACCTTTTATGCCGAAGATTTCGGATAAGGAATACGACCTCGTCATAAGCTTCCTTACTCCGCATTATTTCGCGGCAAAAAAGTGCAAGGGCAAAAAGAAAATTGCGTGGATTCATACAGACTATTCGCATATTGAAATTGATGTTGCGTCCGAGCTTGATATGTGGTCTGCTTACGACTGTATTGTTTCAATTTCCGAAAAGGTTACGGAGGCGTTTCTTTCAAAATTCCCGAGCCTTGAAGATAGGATCGTTCTCATCAAAAACATTCATCCCGCAGAGCTTATCAAAAAGCAGGCAGAGGAATTGGATGTTACCGATGAAATGCCCGATGACGGATTCATAAAATTCCTCTCCGTAGGTAGGTACAGCGATGCAAAGAATTTTGATAATGTACCCGATATTTGTTCGCGCCTTGATAATGTTAAATGGTACATCATCGGCTACGGTCCCGATGAAGAACTTATAAAAAAGAAAATCGCGGAAGCAGGAATGGGAGAGAGAGTTATTCTTCTCGGAAAGAAAGCTAATCCGTATCCGTATTTCAAGGCTTGTGATTTTTATATCCAGCCATCACGGTATGAGGGAAATGCCGTTACTGTGAACGAGGCTCTGATTCTCGGCAAGAAGGTTGCAATAACAAATTACGCAACGGCGGCAAGTCAGATTGATAACGGAGTGAACGGTGTTATCGTTCCTCTTGAAAACGAAAAATGCGCGGCAGGACTCAATGCTTTTATCAAAGATAAAGAGCTTCAGGAAAAAATAACACAAAACATTGAAAATTCGGATTTTTCAAATTCCGGGGAAATAAAAAAACTGATTGAGATTTTGGAGGGTTAACTATGGATAAGTTGCTCGATAAAAGAATAAGAACTATGATTGAAGAGCTTCAGGTCTTTGTAACACCTGTTAGCCTTGATGTTACGGGATGGAAGACCTTGCTCTGCGGCTATAAAGAGGATAATACGGTGCCGTCATCCGACCTTGAAGGTTGGCAGGATTTCGGTGCAACTCAGACCTGGGGCGATCAGCCCGAGGAGCATCGCTGGTTTTATAAGCATATCGATATTCCCGAAGAGCTTAAGGGCCAGGATGTTGAGCTTTATGTTTCAACAACTACGCCCGGTGACCGTCAGTGGGACCCGCAGTTTATCGTCTATCTTGACGGTAAAGAAATAAGAGGTATGGACTCAAACCATCGTTATATAAAGCTTGACAGCAATAAAGACGGATATGATGTTCACCTTTACGCATATTCAAGACCCTTTGGCGAAAGAGCATATTTTTACAGTCGACTTTGCGTTTTTAACAGAGCTGTTGAAAAGCTTTATTACGATCTGAAGGTGCCATATGAGGTTGTCGAATATCTTGACGACAGCGATAAAAACCGCGGTGAGATTATCCTCCTTCTCAATGAGGCGCTCAATAAGCTTAACTGGTGCGCTCCGATGAGCGAGGAATTCCTTAAGTCTGTTGATGAAGCAAATAAGTTTATGGACGAGGAATTCTACGGCAAATTCTGCAAGGAGCAGGATGTTAAAGTCAGTTGTATCGGTCATACTCATATCGATGTTGCGTGGCGCTGGACTCTTGAACAGACAAGAGAAAAGGTTCAGCGTACCTTCGGCAGTGTTATTGAAATGATGAAGAAATATCCTGAATACAAATTTATGTCAAGCCAGCCTCAGCTTCTCAAATTCCTTAAAGAGGACGCACCCGAGATGTATGAAGAGGTCAAGCGTCTCGTTAAAGAGGGTAGATTTGAGCTTGAAGGTTCAATGTGGCTCGAAGCTGACTGCAACCTTTCGAGCGGTGAGTCGCTTGTCCGTCAGATTATGTTCGGCAAGCGTTTCTTCAAGGATGAGTTCGGCGTTGATAATAAGACCGTATGGCTTCCCGATGTTTTCGGCTATAGTGCGGCAATGCCTCAGATTATGAAGAAGAGCGGAATTGATAAGTTCGTTACATCAAAGATTGCCTGGAACGAAACAAACCGCCTTCCCTATGACACTTTCTCCTGGCAGGGTATTGACGGCTCAAAGGTTTTCACATATTTCCTTACTGCAGTAAGAAGAAAGAAAAATTACGAAGGAATGTACTGGCGTTCAACATACACTCCCGAGGCAATTCCTGCATATGTTCAGGGTTGTTGGGACAGATACGAGCCCAAGGCCCTAAACGATGAGCTTCTTATGCCGTTCGGTCACGGTGACGGCGGCGGCGGACCGGAGGATGCGGATATTGAATACATCAACCGTATGAAGCACGGAATCGGCGGTTGTCCTCAGGTCAAGTGGGAGAGAGCAGGCGACTTCCTTGAAAGGCTTAAAAATAAACTTGAAGGTAACAAACGCCTTCCGACATGGGTCGGTGAGCTTTACCTCGAATTCCACAGAGGTACATACACTTCTCAGGCGAAGAATAAGAGAAACAACAGAAAGAGCGAGCTTCTCTATCAGAACACCGAGCTTGTAAACTCAATGGCAGGAAAGCTCCTCGGTGAGGAATATCCGCAGGCGCAGCTCAATGACGGTTGGGAGTGTATACTTCTCAATCAGTTCCACGATATTATTCCCGGCTCGTCAATTCGTCCTGTTTATGAGCGTTGCGATGAGGATTATAAGAGAATCACGGAGTCTGCTCTTGCGCTTGAAGGCAAGGCTTATAAATCAATTCTTGCAAACATCGCAACAAAAGGCGGCGTAGCAGTTTTTAATCAGAATTCATTTGAGTCAAACGGCTATGTAAATCATAACGGCAAGACTTACCGTGTAAACGGTATCCCTGCAAAAGGCTATAAGGTTGTTGACCTCAACGATGCACAGCCTGAATATAAGCTCGACGGCAAGAGACTTGAAACGAGCAACTATATCGTCGAGTTCAACGATGAATATGTCATTTCCCGTCTTTATGACAAGGTGAATGAACGCGAGGTTCTCCGTGACGGCGGCAGAGCAAACTATATCGAAGCTTTTGAAGATTATCCGTACGAATATGATGCTTGGGAGATCTCAAAGTATTATACTGAGAAGAAGTATGAAGTTAACGATGTGAGCGATGTTAAGTTCATCGACGAGGGTGCACGCTTCGGTTTTGAAATAACAAGAAAGTTCTATAAATCCGTCATCAAACAGAAGATTTATTTCTATGACGGCTCAAACAGAATTGATTTTGATACATATGCAGACTGGCATCAGGAGCATCTTATGCTCAAGGCGGCATTCGATGTTGATGTCAACTCCGACAAGGCAACATATGAAATTCAGTTCGGTTCGGTTGAACGCCCCGTTCATAAGAACACGAGCTGGGAGTCGGCAAAGTTTGAGGTCTGCGCTCATAAATACATTGATTACGCAGATTACGGCTACGGCGTATCTCTTCTTAACGATTGCAAATACGGTCATAACATTGAAAACGGTACGATGAAGCTTTCAATGTTCAAGTGTGCAACAGCACCTGACCCTGAGGCTGATAAGGGCGAACATATATTCATATATTCTCTCTTCCCGCACGCAGGCAATTTCCGCGAAAACGGAACTGTTCAGTTTGCTTATGAGCTCAATTGCCCGTTGAAGGCTTTCGAAATCGGCGCTCAGGAGGGTAAACTTCCCGAAGAGTATTCTTTCGTTAGCTGCAACAGCGATAATTTTATCGTCGAAACTGTTAAGAAGGCCGAGGACGATGATGCCCTTGTTGTCCGTGGATACGAAAGCTATAATAAGCGCACAAATGTCAAGCTTGATTTCGGCTATGATGTCAAGAAGGCCTATATCTGCGACCTTCTTGAAAATAACATCGAAGAAATAGAAGTGAAGAACAACAGCGTAGAGTTTACGGCAAAGCCGTTTGAAATCATTACAATTAAGGCATATTAATTTTTAACAGGGGTTTTTAAAGTGTTAAAAAGATTTGTGGCTGTTTTTGTTACAATGGTTTGCATATTTTCCTTTTCGTTTCAGTCATCAGCAAAAACGATTGATATTAGCGAATGGATTGAAAATGAAAATCTGACTATGGTTGCCGACCCGAATATTCCCAGCAATTCCGGTCTGAAATTCGCACAGCTTAAGGTGAAGTATGATTATCCGTCAAACAGAATAATTATGCTGTTTATGCTTTCTTTTTCGCCTTTTACGCAGGAGGAGTTTCCGGAAATCCGTTTTCGTTTGAACGGCGGCGACGAGCTTTCCGTTAACCTTAACGGAGAAACGGAATATAATGCACAGGAGTATTATCTTGAATTTATTTCAAAGGCAGATTATTCTTCAGGCAATGTCTGGTTTGAAATTGTTTTCGGAGTGAAGGATGGGATTCCCGAAAGAAGAGAACTGACAGTTGTTTTCTATGACCCTTCGGGAGTTCCCTCAAATACCTATACTGTAAGTCTTAATGACGAAGCGGAGCCCTCTTCGGAGGAGCCGGCAAACAAGGCAGAAACGCAATCAAGATATGATAAAAACAATAATAAAACACAACAGAAAACCGAAAAAACCAAAAAGACAAAAACAACCGAGTCGAAAGATACTGCTTCCGTGGTAATGATTGACGGAAATGAGCAGGAAGAATCCAATTCTGACAAAGGGAGCTTTGTCAGCGAGAAAGTCTTATTTATAGCTGCATCCGCCGTTATTCTTACGGGTCTGCTGTTTGCAGGTGGAATGCATTACCATAAACGCAAAAAACATAAGGGGGACAAAGGCTGATTATGAAAAAATACGGTTTATTGGGCAGAAGACTTTTACACAGTCTGTCGCCTGAAATTCACAGAGAACTTGGAAATTTCAGTTACGAGCTTTTTCAGGTTGAACCCGAAAATCTTGAAGAGTTTATATTGAAAAAAGAGTTTGCGGGGTTGAGCATTGTTTTCCCTTATAAAAAGGAAGTTGTAAAGTATTGCGATGAGCTGACTGAAACGGCAAGAAAGCTTAATTGTGTCGATACGATAACGGTTGATGAAAAAGGCAGACTCGTGGGAGATAACTGCGAATATGACGGTTTCTGCCATATGATTAACAAATGCGGAATCAGCGTAAAGGGCAAGAAAGTTCTTCTCCTCGGAAAGAATGCGTCTGTAATCCGTGTTGTTATTGAGGATATGGGAGCAAGAGAAATTGTCGATGTTACGGTTGACGGTAAGGTCAATTTTGAAAATATCTATGAACACTCCGATGCAGAAATTCTCATTAATACAACGCAGACGGGTATGTATCCGAACAACGGCGATAAGATTGTCGATGTAAAACGCTTTCCGAGGATTGAAGGTGTGTTGGAGGTTATCTATAATCCGAGAAGAACTAAGCTTATCTGCGATGCCGAGGATCTTGAAATCCCGAATTCCGACGGACTTTCGATGCTTGTTGCCCGTGAATATCTCGCAGAGATTCGTTTCGGCAGAATCGAACCCGATGAGGAGCTTTTCAAGGCAACTTATAAAACGATGAGTGACCGCAGAAAGAATATAATTTTTGTCGGCTTGCCCGGATGCGGTAAAACTACGATTGCAAAGGTCGTTGCGGCAAAGCTCGGCAGACCGTGTATAGATGTTGACCGTCTTATTGAAATGAAAGCGGGTATTCCCATTTCAGCAATCTTCTCGGCTTACGGAGAGAAATATTATCGCGAGCTTGAATCGGAGACTCTGCGAAAAATCACCCGTAACGGAGGTCAGGTAATTGCGACGGACAGCGGCGCAGTGATGAGCCTTGAAAATCAGTATTACCTTCGCCAGAATGGATATATTGTTTGGCTTTCCCGTGACCTGAGTGAGCTTAAGCTGAACGGAGTTTACCTTGCAAGAAACCGCGAGGCTCTCGAAAGAGTGCACGCTGAAAGAACCCCGATTTATAAATTCCTTGCAGATATCAATGTTGAGGTAACGGATAACGCGGAAAAAACCGTATTTGAAATAATTGAAAAAATGAATATCAAGCAGACTCCGCCAACATTCTGAATAACAAACACCCATTCAGTTTCAAAAAACTGAGTGGGTGTTTTCGTGCATATAGTAATGTATGCAAAATTTCATTCAAAGGAAAGAAGCCACGAAAGCTCTACCTTCAAAACTTTTGACAGCACTAACAATTCGTAGTCAGCTACGAAGCGCGTCCCCGATTCAATCCTGCTGATGCTGTCCCTTTCCAATATGATACCGTTTATCTGAAGCTTGGCGGCTAAGTCGCTTTGTGACATACGCTGTTTTTGTCTTGCTTCGCGAACTTTGTCGCCACAAATGTTTTTTCTACCGTTATAATCGTAAATCTTCATATTTGTACCCCTTGAAATGTGTTAAAGATAAGAATTTTTCTTGACTTTAGCACATTTTGCAATTATAATTGTGTTAAAGATCAGCATTGTGGTCTTTAATTTGAATAAAAAGGATGTTTTTTATGGAAGAGAAGAAAAGTTTCAAAGATTTTATTTGCAGTCCGCTGGGCAAAGGCGCGATGATTGCGGTTTTGTATGTGGTTATATTAGGTGTTTTTGTGTTGTTGCTGACAAGTACTTATGAGTCATCAAGTGGCATACCGGCGGTGATTATGGCTCTTTGTTTTGGTTTTTTTGGTTGGAAATCACTGAATAAAATACGCCCGAGCCTTTTTCTTATTATGCCCGTTGTTGGTTGGCTTTTTTATTTTGCGATCAAGGGTCTGATATCTGTTATTATAGGTATGTTTATTGCACCGTTTGTTATTTCAAGAAAAGTAACAGAAACAATCCAAAGGAATGTATGATACTATGAGTAATAAGTTGCAACAAGGTCTGTCTATTCTATACGATTTAGAGTTAAATGATTATATGATGGCAAGAGCTATTTCGAAGCTTGATGGTCAAATCAATGACTTGGGAAGAGCTAAGAAAATAAATAAACCCACAAAAGATTCCACGAAGTCCGGCGCATTGTACTGGACAGGAGTGATTACAACGGTTTCGGCTGTAATTGGTGCTATCCTTGAAGCGATCAGCTCGTTCAAGGGGGCAGAGGGTTTTCTGTTTAAACTTTTTGTAGCATTTGGTGGAGCAATTGTGGGGGCAATTACCGGTGCTATATTTGGTTTGATCATAGGATTAATAGTCAGTGTGTTTCTGAAAAGTTCAAGTGTATCCTCTGCTGAGCGAAAGTTTAAAAGTGATTGTGAAATCTACGAAAAAGACATCGAAAAGGATAGACATAGAGTTAACAACGAATTAGCACAGAGAGATTTTTTGATAAAGCAAAGGGACTCTCTTGTTAAAAGAAGAAATGAAGCAAGAAGTAAGCTGAGAAAATATTATGATTTGATGGGGATAGATAACAAATATCGCAATTTAGTTCCCATTGGTTATATGAATGAGTTTGCAAGATTGGGCATTTCAAGGCATCTTGAGGGAGCTGACGGATTATATTATTTGGTTAGAACCGAATTACGATACGATCAGATGAATGCAACCTTAAATGATATTGCTTATAATTTAGATACCATAGTTGACAAACAGCGTGAACTTTATGATGAAGTTACAAGTATTAACAGACGGTGCGATGAAATGATAAGCCTGACGGTTCAGAATGCAAAGAACACCGAACGCTCATTGAATCGTATTGAAGAAAATACAAGCATAACGGCTTACAATACCCAACGCATTTCACAAGAACTTGCTTTCCAGAATTTTATGCTTTATTATTAAACAGATGTATATTTCTTTCCACGGCTTATGCATAGCATTGGTCGTGTTTTTTTGTAAAAAAAACAAAAACAACAACATATAGCGCAAAGAAGAGAAAAAGAGATAAAAATCAACATATAGTATCCCAAGCAGGTATAAACGGCAACATCTTCGCGGAACACGCGGGAGGGTTGAGAGAAGGAAAAAAAGAGTAAAAAAAATCTAAAAAAAGTGTTGACAAAGGGGGAGGTGTTTGATATAATAGCAAAGCTGTCGCGAGGACAGAGGTTCTCAGACAGAGGTAAGCACCTTGAAAATTAAACAACGATGAAACAAAAACCCTGAAAAGATTTCTAGAGTTTTGCGAAAGCAAAATGTACTTTTACAGAGATTTCGGAAACGAAATAAAAAAGTCAGTGAATGACGAAATGAGCGAT
>JAGAVE010000043.1 GCA_017942105.1 Clostridia bacterium
CTCCTGAATTCTTTTAGTCGGATTAATTATAACATCCGTAACAAAAAATTCAATATGGTATAAATTAAAAGTTTTGTCTGAAAATTTTTCTTCCAATTGAGCAACGGGTTTATTGGTTATTATGTCAATATAATAAGTCCGTAAAAAGATTTATAATATTTTTTGAAAATATTTTAAAATTTTATGTCACAAATCGCGTTTTGGCTGACTACTAAATAGAAGGCACAAAATATGAGGTGGTTCTTTTATGCTTTAGTCATCTGAAAATTACAATAAAATCTAAAGGAGAAATTGTTATGAAAAAAGCTTTATCTGTATTTTTAGCACTTATAATGATACTTTCGATCGGTACGGTAGGCGTCTCGGCAAACGACTATGTATGGATTTACGCTTCTCGCCTTGGTGCTAAGGTTGAAAATTATTTATATTTCCCTGTTTACTATGACGATGATGGTTATTTCTACGGAGACGAAGATGCAAAAATCAAAATTACTTTTCCGTTTACATATGACCCGGAAATATTAAAACCTGTCGAGGTTACACCTTCGGAGTTACTTTACGGAATGAATTTTGAAAGTGAAATTTCGAGGGTAGATGTATATTCATACATTGATGAATATGGCGTTGAGATTACATATCCGTATTTTTATGCTGACATTACTTTTGACGGTGACAAAAGGATTAATAAAGGGGAAATTCTTTTTAATGTAAAAATGGAAATTGTAGGCGAAACTACTTCTAATTCCGGAGGTCAGATATTTGATGGCTTTTTCCTTGTTGAGGATCTTGAACAAGAAAAGATGACTTGCTGCAAATGGGAAGTTGTTGACGGAGAAGGCAATGTTTCGCAGGATATCTCGTCAAATATCCAGTATAATTATCGTTTGGATATAGATGACACAGATGATAATCTAATCTTAAACAATTATGAACCGTTTATTCCTCCCGTTGAAGAACCGCTTTTTAAGACAGGTGTATCGGAAAAGCATATAAGAAAAGAAAATGCTGTGTATTACCCGATACGCTTTGACGGCGGTGAAGGTGTTACTTATGCTCAGTTCCGTAGCAGTGTTACGGGAAAAGAAACCGGTGTTTGCAGAACAAGAGCAGTTATGAAATTTATTTATGATGCTAATACGGTGGAGTTTATTGATACTATTGCGTCAATCGGTTATCATTTTTACGAAGGCGAGACTAAGGTGTTGGAACGCGGTTCAACGGGTGAAACGGGCCCGGACGGGCAGGAATACGATTATATCGTCATTGAGCTGAATGTCGGCAATATCAACATATCGGACGATTATTCATTTTTCTACCTGAAGTTCTATGTTCTTGAAGAAAACTTCCTTACGGATGACGGCAAGGTAAGGACAGTTGTAGCGAATGCCGATTATGAAAAAGCTCCCGATTCAAAGGGTTGCATATGGCAGTTTAATGACGATAACGGGGTTATATGCGACCTCAGCACCCGTGTTTATTTGTATGATTCAAGCGATTATCCCGAGGTAAGCAGCTATAATGATTTATTGATAGATGAAGTCCTTACGGGCGATTTGTGGGAAACAGGTCTGAGCCTTACGACGAAAATTACTCCCGCCCACGGCAGAATTGATAATTTCGTTTACTATCCCTGCGAATTCATACCCGGCAAGTATTATTCGAGCATCGTGCGCAATATGACGGGATTTGATGACGGTTCAACACAGGTGAAAATGAAAATCAGCTACGATTCAAGAGTTTTGGATTTTATTGATGTTCTCCCGTCAAAGGAGCTTTATGATATCGGCGGAACCGTAACTGTTATCGAATCGGGTGTAATGAATCCTGTTCAGACTTATTTTGAATATGTTATCGTTCAGGTGAATTTTGACGGTTTCACGGGTCTTGATGATAAATACCTTTACAGCCTTAAGTTTAATGTTCTTGAAGAAAAATTTGTCAATTCAAGCGGAAAGCCGATATCGCATCTGACAATGGAGAGATTTAGTGTTGACGGTGTGTGGTCGCAGTGTCATTGGACAGTAACGGGTACTAACGGCAGACAGTTTAATCTGACCGAGCTTACCGCGTCAAAATCCACAGCGTCGTTTGATTCAACAATCAGCTACGACGATCTTATCATAGCGGGATACGAGCCGTTTGACCCGACGCTCATAGGTGAAGAAAAGTTTGAAGTTATCGGCGGCGCAACGGTTATGACGCAGGGCGGAACCAACTACATCGTTGGCTTGCAGCCGAGCCTTACAAAATCAAAGTTTCAGAGTACATACATTTCTTCTGAAAATGTAACTGTCGAAATCAATATGACAACAGCCCGTTATATGGGAACAGGCTCAACGGTTACGGTTAAATCTGAAGCAACGGGAGAGGTTGTTGCTGAGTACACAATCGTGATTTATGGCGACATCGACGGCAGTGCAACTATCAATGCCAGAGATGCAATTGTAATTTCGAATTCGCTTGCAGGTGTGTCGGAGTCGCTTGCGGGTGCGCAGAAGCTTGCGGCAAATGTTGAAGGCGCACGAACAACAATCAACGCTAAAGATGCCGATGTAATTGATGCAGTTGTTGCAGGAGAGATGACGATTGATCAATCAACGGGTAAAGGTGCAGAAATCTAAGGCGTATTATAGTGCGTCAGTAAAAAACATCATACAGTAGCGGCAAACCCGACATCACGGTAGAAATGATGTCGGGTTTATTGGTTATTATGTCAATATAATAAGTCCGTAAAAAGATTTATAATATTTTTTGAAAATGTTTTAAAATTTATGTCACAAATCGTGTTTTGGCTGACTACTGAATAGAAGGTAAAAAAGGAGGTGCATACGGTGGAGGGAAAATTATCCGTTGAACAGTTTATCAACGACTGTTACGAAAAGTATTATCAAAGCATATTAAAATACTGCCGTGTGCGTCTCGGCGAATTCAGCGAACACGCTGAGGATTGTGTTCAGGATGCCTTCGTCATACTTCAAAGAAAATTGAGCGAGGGCGAAGCGATAGAACAACCAAGGGCGTTTCTTTACAGAACGGCAGACAACTTCGTCAAACGGACGGTCGAGCATTACAGTAAGGAGAGGAAACGGACGGTTGAGCTGACCGAAGCGGAAAACGCACCTGCACCACCGATAATATCCGATGACTTCGACTATGACGAGTTTGCACGAATTCTGATAGCAACGCTGTCTGAGCAGGAGCAGGAGCTATACATACTCAAATATGTTCAGCAAAAATCACTAAAAGAAATTGCAGAAATACTGAACATTCAACCAACCGCTGTAGCGAAAAGAGCTTCACGACTGCGGCAAAGGATAAAAGACTTGATTTACGAACAGAATTTTTTCGAATGAGGTGATACCGTGAACGAGATTAAAATAGATAAAAGAATCCTCAATGAGATTTTAGATGAAAACACATTGAAAAATGAAATCGCTGAGCTTGTTAATGAACTCATCGATGAAGAGCTTCTCAAGGATGACCCCGATTGCGACCTGATTGACGAGTGCATCGATATTCTTGATAACCTTGTTAATGACGACTATTCAAATGTTATTCCGTTTATCAATAAAACTTACAAAGGCAGATTCAGCAAGAAGGTATGGAGCATCCTTGTTGCCTGCGCGGTTATTCTCGCGGCAACAGTAGGAACGGTTGCTGTCGGCTACACGGTGGAGAAAATCCGTGAACAAAAAGAAGCCGAGAAAACAACTACCGCAACAGTAACAACAACCGCAACAACAACGACTACAACTCAATCAACCACGGCTGTTTTCCCGGCTAAGCTGATTCTTTCTTTTGTTTCAGGATTTAAGGATGAATATGTCGTTGGCGAAAAGTTTGACCCGAATGGAATTGTTGTAAAAATTGAAATGTCTGACGGTAATGTTAGAGTTGTCTCTGCCGATGAATTTGAAATCACAACCGATAAAAACTTCGGCAAAGAGGAAAAATACGAAACCGTTACCGTCAAATACGAAGACCTTACAGAAACATTCAAGGTAAGAGTTCTCCGTGATGAAGATACAAAGGTTCTCAATTCTGTTTATGCCGCATTCCCTGATGATTTTGATTTCAGAGCGGATGATATCAACAACATCGACCTTGCGGGAATGGAGGTCTATGCAGTTTACAGCGACAAAACGGAAGAAAAACTCAGCGAGGGCGATTACACCGTTGAGACAGAAATTCTTCCTGACGGTAAAACGGCGATGATTACGGTAAGACATAAGTCGGTTTATGCTCAGTTCGGCATAAGAGAAAGGTCGTAAGGTGGAGCTATGAATAAAATTCTTTCAAAAATAATTTCGCTTTTTCTGGCAGTTGTTCTGACTGTCGGAATTGTGAGCGTTAATACGGTTATGGCGGATGCTGAAACATTTGTAAACGGTGATTGGCAGTACAGCATCAGCGAGCTTAATGGTCTTGTCGTAATTGACGGTTACACGGGTACGGATCCCGTTGTTACGGTTCCGTCAGATATCAACGGCAAGGCTGTAACCGAAATAGGTGCAGAGGCTTTTTACCGGAATACGACCATAACGGAAGTCACGGTTCCGTCAAGCGTGAAAACGATCCGTGTTGACGCTTTTACGGGTTGCAGCTCGCTTGAAACGGTCAATCTTAACGAGGGCCTGACGGAAATTCACGCATCGTTCAAAGAGACAGCAATTGAAAGCATCACGATTCCGTCAACGGTCAAGTATCTTTCTGAGGATGCTTTTGCGGAGGGTGCGGTTAAGGAAATAATCATTGAAGCTGAATATGCAAGTCTCCTGAGTATGTGGCATACATCGGACAATCCGATTAACGAAGAAACAGAAATAGTTTTTAAAGGAATCCCGAAGGTAAGCACAGATTTAAGCCTTCGAAACAAAGGCTTCGATTCCTACCGAAAGGACGGAGACTACTGCTACCGACCCGACTATTCGAACAAAACTCCTGAAATACACATCAGTGGAGATTACACATATACGCTCGATTCAGGCAACGCAACGATTATCCGTTGCAAAAATTTCACCGATGAAGAAATTGTTATACCTGACACTCTTGACGGCCATCCTGTTACTGCAATCGGCGATTTTGCTTTCTCGGCGGCTTCTGCTGTCGGAAGCAGCTTCGGCAATACAACAATTACCTACACATATGCTTACACGAAAATCACTCTGCCCGAAGGTGTTGAAACAATCGGCAGATATGCCTTCGCGGAGAATAAAAACCTTAAGGAAGTTGCCCTTCCCGAGTCGTTGAAATATTTTAATTACTGTGCATTTATGAATTGCAAAAACCTTGAATCGGTCAATATTCCCGATGGTATAGAATGTCTGCCTGATTTCCTTTTCAGCGGATGCGCAAAGCTCAAAAATCTTGAGTTGCCCGACAGCGTAAAAATAATCTGCGACAATGCAGTCAGCATCACTTCTGCGGATTCACTTCCAGACAGCGTTGAATACCTCGGCAAAGAGCTTTTCACAGGCTGCACAGCAGAAACCGTTACTCTGCCTGAAAACCTTAAGGTGTTGCGAGGAACATTTTACAAAATGCAGACTTTGAAGCAGGTTGAGTTTAACGAATCTTTGAAAGAAATCGGAGAAAAAACATTCCAGAACTGTAACGGTCTTACGGAGTTTTCTGTTCCTGATAGTGTAAAGATTCTCGGCAACAGC
>JAGAVE010000044.1 GCA_017942105.1 Clostridia bacterium
CAGATAATATCTGCCCCTACGAACACGGCTTAATACAAGCAAGTAGGGGATGGGTTGCCCATCTCGAAGAAAAAGCACAAATTTCGGTACGGGAAACCCGTATCCTACCAACACAGATTTAAATTGTGCGTATCAAATCATAACCACAAACCCGAATTTGTCAAAGCGTTTTACTGATAAAATAAAAATTATTACGATTAGCATATAATTTTCGGCAATGCTATTGTCTTTTTCTGCAAATTGAGATATCATATAGAATATAAAGATCAGGAGGTAATTTTATGAAAAAAAGTTTGTTTTCAAAGATAACGGCAATGTTTATTGCGCTGACTCTTGTGTTTATGATTGGTGCGCCCTCTTTTGCGGCGACCGATTCGGAAATTCTTACGGAATGTAACGGTAACTGTGACCAGTGTCCGTCACTTGTAATTCCCGGCATATTCCAGTCAGAGGTTTTCCTTTATGATGAAAACGGTGAAATTGCCGTAAACGGAGACGGGGAGCAGTATTCCGGCCCGTTTTACCTTGAATCAACAGAAGAGATTGTTAAAATCGCTCTGAGCAAGGCTCTTGTGCCTCTTGTTATGTCTCTTGTGCTTCAGCGTGATGTTGCCGATATGCTCGCAACGAATCTCGGCGAAGGCATCGGCGAAATCCTTATGGGTAATATCAAGTGCGATGAAAACGGAAAGGTTATCAAGGATATCCGTGCAACGAAGTATAACACAAGCGTTGCTTACCTTTCAGACCACGATAAGCAACACATCCTCGATGCAGTTCCTCTTCAGGACTATATCGACATCGCAGGAGCAGACCATCTTTACTTTTTCTCGTTCTTCTCTCTCGGCAATATGATCGATACTGTTGAAGAGCTTTATGATTATATTCAGCTTATCAAGAAGCAGACAGGTCACGATAAGATAAACCTTGTTCCCATCAGCCAGGGTGGCTCGCTTGCAAATATGCTCCTTCAGATGTATAAGGACAAGGGCAGAGATATCTCTGAGGATGTTAACAGAATCGTTTATGTTGTTCCCGCAAAGAACGGCTCAAGCCTTGTAGGTGAAATCCTTGAATACGGTCTTATTGACGATGACGAGGCTCTTTATGATTATATGATTCCTCGCCTTATGGGTAACACCTGGACAAGCTACCTTATTAACTTTGTTATAAGACTTTTCCCGAAAGATGTTCTCAACAGCGTTCTTGATGCTGCGGCTGACGGACTTATCAACGGAGGACTTAAATACAGCACACTCATCTGGGGTCTTTGCCCGCAGGAAAATTATCCTGCCGCGGCAGAAAAATATCTCAGCGACGAGAGCACAAAGGAAATCAGACGCCAGACGGATATATTCTATGAAGCTCAGTGTAATGCTGATCAGAATATCCTTGATGCCATCGATGCAGGTGTAGATGTATTTGATATCTGCGGATACAACTATTCACTCTATTCAATCGTTGATTGTTGGGACGATGTTAATGCAGACGGTGTTATCCAGCTTGAATCAACCTCAATGGGTGCTGTAAGCTACGGCGTTGATGTTGAGCTTCCCGAAGGCTATGTAACTGAAAATCCCAACTGCACAAATCCTGACCATAACCATATTGACCCGTATAATATTGTTGATGCACGCGCAGGTCTTCTTCCTGACCGTACTTTCTATTTCTACAATCAGAATCACGAGAGAACGGGCGGCAACGATGTTGTTATGAAGCTTGCAGTTGCACTTCTTACTGATGAGAATTTTGAGGATGTTTATACATATCCCGATAAGTTCCCGCAGTTCAATACGGCAAGAGATACAAAGCATCTTATAAACGATGTCAAGAGAGCAAAGGAAATGGATACATCTGCTCTAACTCCTGAAGTTGCTGCAGAGCTTAAAACAGCGATTGCAGAGCTCGAGGCTGTTCTTGATAATACGATTGTTAACGCAGAAGCTCTTGAAGCCGCAAAGCTTAATTTCTACATAGCAAGAGCTCACGCTGAGGGAACGGAATACACCCCTGACGAAGAGGAATATCCGATTCTTACAAAGGCTCTCAGCATTGCAAACAAGCTTGTTTATAAGTTCTTCGGTCCTCGCGGATGGTTTGATCTGACTTATTAAAATTCAAAGGGAGCGAAAAATCGCTCCCTTTTTATATTTTAAAAAAATTTTTTATTTCTATGCAATAAAACGGTGTCCTCGTGAATTATTATAGTGAAAGGACAAAAGCTATGTTGAACATTTTTACAGTTTTTGAAACAGAAATGAAAGTTAAACGGCCGATAGACGATCAGCTGATTCTGGACATAGCCGACGGAAATGCAGATGCGTTACATACTCTGTACGAAGCTTCGTCGGAAAGTGTTTACGGCTTTGCACTTTCAATAACAAAAAATTCACACGACGCAGAGGATGTATTGCAGGAAACCTATTTGACAGTATATCAGAAAGCGGTTGATTACAAGCCTTCAGGCAAACCGATGGCGTGGGTTTTTACCATAGCCAAGAATTTTGCACTCGCAAAGCTTAAATCAAAAAGCAGAATTCGGTTGCTTGATGACGGAGATACGGAGCTTGGAGTTACATTTGCTGAAATTGAGAATGTTGAGCAAAGGCTGGTTATTCAGACGGCGTTCAGAATTCTTAACGATGAAGAAAGGCAGATACTTATGCTTCATGCAATCAGCGGGCTTAAGCATCGCGAAATCGCCGCGATAATGGAAATGTCACTTAATACGGTGCTGTCAAAATATCATCGGGCAATCAAAAAAATGAGAAGTGAATTGGCATAGGAGGAGATGCAATGAAAAGAAAAAATATTGAAAAAAATCTCGCCGCCGCCGTTTCTCATATGGTTCCGGAGGATGCATTTGAAAGGATTTCTCTCAATCTCACACCTGCCCCCGTCGAAAAGGAGAGGACAAGTATGAAGAGAACAGTAAATTCTGAAAACAAAAAGAAAAACAATGTAAGAAAATATGCAAGTATAGCTGTTGCCGCTTGCCTTGTTATTGCAATAGGTATATTCGGTTTTGCTTATTATGACAGAAATCTGGTTGTTGAATCAGTTGTTGATATTGATGTCAACCCCAGCGTTGAGCTCTTGACAAACAAGAAAAATGTAGTTCTTGAGGTTAATCCCATAAATGAGGACGGCAAAAAGATTCTTGATGGAATGGATCTTGAAAAAACAGATATTGATGTTGCCGTTAATGCAATCGTCGGTTCAATGCTTAAACACGGATACCTTGATGATGAAAACGGAATTCTTGTAACAGTGCAGAATGATGATGAAAAGAAAGCTGAAGAATTGAGAAATATCGTCGTTTCCGATATTGATGCTTCTCTCAGCGAGCACAATGCTTCAGCTCCTGTTATCAATCAGACATTGACGGATGCAACGGATGCCGAGGCTTTCGCAAAGGCTAATAATATTTCAGTCGGCAAAGCTACTTTTGTTCTCAATCTCGTTAAAAAGGATGCAACTCTTAAAGCCGAGGAGCTTGCAAAGCTCAGCCTTAAAGACCTTGCAGGAATCGTTAATGCGAAGAATATTGACATAAGCGATATAGTTGATTACGATGCGGACGACAGCATCTGGGAAAACATTGCTGATGAAGTTGAAGATGTTAACGAAGGCGAAGCAAGCCCCGGTAACAACGCAGACTCAATCGCACCTGCAAAAGCAAAAGAAATTGCCCTTAAGGATGCAGGAATAGACGCATCAAAGGCATCGTTCATCAGAGTTGAAGCTGATTTTGATGACGGCGTTAAAAAGTACGATGTTGAGTTTGTTTCGGGCGGATTTGAATATGAATACGAAATCAATGCGCAAAACGGTAATATCATAAAGAGAGAAAAGGAAAAGGCAGAGGGTAACAAGAACACTGCAACTCAGCCGGTTTCAAAAGCAACGAATGCTAATAACTCAAACAGCTCTATCTCATCGGCAAAGGCTAAGGAAATTGCACTTGCTCACGCAGGGGTTGCTGCTGATAAGGTTGCTTATATAAAGGCAGAATATGATTATGATGACGGAGTAAGAGAATACGAAGTTGAATTCAAGGTTGACGGAGTAGAATATGACTATGTACTCAACGCTGAAACGGGTGCGATAATTTCTTATGAAAAGGACAGAGATTATAACAGTTCACAGCCGTCGAATAATCAGAACAATGAAGCAGTTATTTCAGCCGATAAAGCAAAGGAAATTGCACTCAAGCACGCAGGAGTTGCTGCGGCGAATGCAACGGGACTGAAGGCGGAATACGATGTTGATGACGGCAGAAAGGTTTATGATGTTGAATTCAGAGTTGGCAGAGTAGAGTACGAATATGAAATCAACGCAGTATCAGGTGCAGTGATCGGTTACGAAAAAGATTGATTAACAAAAATTATAACCACTAGTTTACTAGTGGTTATAATTTTTTTAAAAAAACTCTTGACAAATGTTGTAAATTGAAGTAATATAACTTTGGTTAGCGAAAGCTAACTGATTTTCACGGCTTCGAGTTAGCCTGAGCTAACTCATATATAGGCCGATTACTAAGCAGGAGGCAAAGAGATGAAAACGCTGAAAGATATCAAGGTAGGCAAAAAAGCCACGGTAGTTAAGGTTCACGGTGCAGGAGCCTTGAAGCGTAGAATTATGGATATGGGAATTACCAAGGGCGTGGAAATCTATATCCGTAAGGTAGCTCCGTTGGGAGATCCGATAGAAATGAACCTGCGCGGCTATGAGCTTTCTTTGAGAAAGTCCGATGCTGAAATGATCGAGGTAGAATAAATTAAAACGGGGAGAGCTTCCCCGTATATTCATAAATTCAGGTTAGTCAAAGCTAACCAAAGGAGAAGGATGACTATGTCTATAAAAATTGCCCTCGCCGGCAATCCGAACAGCGGTAAAACAACTCTGTTCAATGCCTTGACGGGTTCTAATCAGTATGTCGGCAACTGGCCGGGTGTTACCGTCGAACACAAAGAAGGAACATACAGAAAAGATAAAGAAATAATAATAACTGACCTTCCGGGTATTTATTCTCTTTCGCCCTACACTCTTGAAGAGGTCGTTGCAAGAAGCTATCTTGTCGGTGAGCGCCCGGATGCGATTCTCAATATCGTTGACGGAACGAATATTGAGAGAAACCTCTATCTTACAACTCAGCTCATAGAGCTTGGCATCCCCGTTGTTATCGCAATCAATATGATGGATATTGTCCGCAAAAACGGCGATAAAATTGATATACAGCTTCTTTCAAAAAAGCTCGACTGTCCTGTTATTGAAATTTCTGCTCTTAAAAACGAGGGAATTCAGGAGGCGGCTGAAGCAGCAATTGCGGCGGCGAAATCGGAAAGAAAAGAGCCTAAGCACATTTCGCACATTTTCTCGGGTGCTGTTGAGCATGCCATTGCTCACATTGAAGAGGCTGCCGTACATAATATGCCTGAAGAACAGCAGAGATGGTATGCTGTCAAGATTTTTGAGCGCGATGAAAAAGTGCTTAAAGACCTTAACCTTGACAAGAAAAAGCTTGAGCACATCGAATTTGACATTCAGGATGTTGAAAAAGAAATGGATGATGATGCAGAAAGCATTATTATAAATGACAGATATCTTTATATTGAAAAAATTATAAAGGATTGCTGTAAGAAAAAGAACGCAGGCAGACTTACGATTTCTGACAAGATAGACCGTATCGTTACAAACAGAATCCTTGCTTTGCCGATTTTTGTAATTGTAATGTTACTTGTTTATACAATTTCAATCGGAACAGTAGGTGATTGGACCGTCGGTTTTATGAACGACACACTCTTTGGTGAAACAATCATTCCTGCTGTTGTAAAGGGCCTTGAGTCCTTTGGTTGTGCGGCTTGGCTCGTAAGCCTTGTTGCTGACGGTATCGTCGGCGGCGTGGGCGCCGTGCTTGGCTTTGTTCCGCAGATGTTGATCCTCTTCCTCCTCCTTTCCTTGTTAGAGGACTGCGGTTATATGTCCCGAGTTGCCTTTATTATGGACCGTCTGTTCAGGAAGTTCGGTCTTTCGGGCAAGAGCTTCATACCCATGCTCGTCGCTTCGGGATGCGGTGTGCCGGGCGTTATGGCCAGCCGCACAATCGAGCAGGATCGTGACCGTAAAATGACGATTATGACAACCTGCTTCATTCCTTGCGGTGCTAAGATGCCGATCGTCGGTCTTATCGCTTCAGCGTTTTTTGGCGGAAGCGCGCTGGTTGCAACGAGTGCATACTTTATCGGTGTTCTTGCAGTTATTGTTTCAGGTCTTATTCTTAAAAAGACAAAGCCGTTTTCGGGTGACCCTGCTCCGTTCGTTATGGAGCTTCCTGCTTACCACGCACCCGTTCCTACGAACATTCTCAGAACAACTGGCGAGCGCGGATGGTCTTTCATCAAGAGAGCAGGTACGGTTATCCTTGCGGCAAGTATCATTATATGGGTTCTCAACAGCCTTTCTTTCGAAGGAGGTTTCCATTACATAACAGAGGCAAATGCAGGCGCTTCAATCCTTGAAGTTATCGGCGGCTTTATTGCAGTAATCTTCAAGCCTCTCGGCTTCGGCACATGGCAGGCGGCAGTTGCAACGATTCTCGGACTTGTTGCAAAGGAAGAGGTTGTCGGCGTTTTCGGCTCTCTTTCATCAATGGCAGATGCGAGTATTTTTGAAATCTTTAAAGGCAATTCAGTTGCAGGTTTCTCGTTTATGGTATTTAATCTCCTTTGCGCACCGTGCTTCGCCGCTATGGGTGCTATCAGAAGAGAGATGAACAATGCAAAATGGACCATCGGTGCAATCGCATATATGTGTGCATTTGCATATGCTGTTTCGCTTATCATTTACCAGTTCGGCTCTTGGTTTATCGGAGGCGGAAGTATCATCGGAACGGTTATCGCAGCAGCAGTTCTAATCTTTATTCTCTATATGTTTTTCAGAAAAAACAAATACGAGCAGAATAAGCTCAGAATAAAATAAACGGAGGTGTTCTTATGAATATACCTACTTTGATAGTTCTTGCGATTGTAGCGGCCGTGTTCATAGGAATCATTGTTAAAACAATCGTAGATAAAAAGAAAGGTAAATCATCCTGCTCTTGCGGATGCTCCTGCTCGGGGTGCTCAATGAGCGAGATTTGCCACCAACCCAAGCAGTAAAAGAGAAAAACACTTGCAAGTCGGATTTCCTTCTTGCAAGTGTTAATTTTTATGTGGTTATTTTATGCGATTTCTTTGAAGTTGTTTCTCATTTCTTCGGAATTGCCCGTTGTAAGGTAATAGTCATATTCAAAAGGTTTGTAGCTCTCAAGAGCCATAACTCTTATAACAGCGATGTACGATGTTGATGCATCAACGGACGGGTCGATGTTGCTTGTCTGCTCTCTGTTAAATACGCCTGTCAGGAATGTGGTTTCGCCGGGGACATAAACGCCGATTCCGAAGCTGTCGTCAAACTCTCCGATGAAAGCTGACCAGTTTTCTTTTGAATTGAATGTGGGATATCCTGCATCGGGCCAGAAAATAAGATCGGGTTCAATTGTCAGCGCCTCGTCTGACCAGGGGTTGTCACCTGCGTAGTAAATAAATCTGTTGAATGGCTCAATGCAATAGAAAGCGGGAATTTCCTGATCGCGTGGGGTCGTGATATAACCTGAATAGTCAGTAAATCTGCAGGAAACCTTTACAAGGCTACCGTCGATTTTATAAGTCGCCTCCATATAAGACGGGGTGATACATTCTTTTTCCTTTGCCCAATCAAGAGGCTGACACTTGATGTAAATTGAATTTTCATCGCAACGAAGGTCAACTATCTTGCTGTTATCATTGAATTGATTTCCGCCCTGAACGGGATTATATGCCCATACATTATCCATAAATATGCCGTTTTCGTAGCCCTGACCTTCAAAAGCACCGTAATAGGACTGCTGAATGAGTCTGCCTGCATCAAATCTGTTGATGAGGTTTACATTAGAATTTACAACTTTTGCATTGTATCTTTCACCCGCGTTTGAGTCAACGAAAATCCGTCCGTCAATTTCAACGGCTTCAACATCAGAGTTGAGGTCTTCCATATAGCTCAGTGCACCGCCCCATAGGAGGTTCACGCCGATTTTATATTCATCCGTCTGAATGTAAACATACTGATCGGGAATTTCACGGTTAAAAAGTGAAATTCCGTGAATAATCAGGTTTGCACTTTCTTTATCAAGAGGTTCAAACGAAATGCTGCAGATTGCGTTTGCTTTTGTACCGCTGAGCATATTGTCGATGAAAGAATGAAATTCTTTATTTTCTCCTGCGTCAAGGAAGAAAACCTCGCTCTTCTCAATTGCACCGCAACGGTAGGTAAGCGTTCCTTTAAGCGTTGCATCCGATGAATAAGAGATGCCGTAGTAATTATACCAGCCGTGGGTGATGTCCTCAAAGTTGAGCGTCTTTTTGCTGTCAAGAATAAGTCTGTCGGCATCGAAAGAAACCTCTTCGTCAAAATAGACTGCCTCGTGTTCACCGTTGAGAACAATACTTTCTTTGCCGAACTCGCCGCAGGAAATTTCAAATTCAGAATCATTCACATTCGGAATGAAGCTTATAGGATAAGTGAAAAAGCCTAAGATGAAAGAAAGAGCAATACTAAGGATTCTTCTCAATGTAATCAAAAACATAATCTCACCTCATTTGTTTTTATTATACTATCATATTTTCCTTACCAAGGCAAATAATTTATTTTTCTATTGTAAAAAGAGAAATATTTTGGTATTATATCTGCAAAAGGAAGGTGTTATTTATGTTTGAATTTATCGCAGGCATAAAGGGTTTTCTCTCTGTTATTCTTACGGTGCTCAATTTCCTGAACTTCGGAATTTTCGGGGATTTTACGGCAGATACGAAACCTCTTTATGACGATTGTAAGCTTAACTTTGCGGCTGTTTCGGATATCCATATGACGGACGAAAAAGCAAGAGCGGATATGCTTCGCTTCGGTCTTCAGGATATGCAGGGCTTTTCAAGTCCTCTTGATATGCTTATCTGCACAGGCGACCTTACGGACCACGGCGAGCCTGAGGAATGGGCAATGCTTGAGAGCGCTTTCAGCGATTACACTCCTGCAAAGAATATTCTTCTTGTTCAGGGAAATCACGACACATGGACGGGTGACGACGATTACGAGCTTTCAAAAGAGCTTTTCTATGAGTATAACGAGAAGATTGCAGACCGTGAAATTGATAAGGTTTACTATTCAACTAAGGTGAATGGATATACATTTATCGTTCTCGGCAGTGAATCAGACCACACTTATGCAACCGTCAGCGAGGAGCAGGTTGCGTGGCTTGAGGCTGAAATGGAAAAGGCTTCAAAGGACGGGCTTCCGATTTTCGTTATAAGCCATTGGCCGATTAATGAAACTCATGGTCTTCCGGAAACATGGGGCGACGATGAGCCTATGCCTGATGACGGTGGTATCGGCGATATGTCTGCTAGGGTCGAGTCAATCCTTAAGTCATACAACAATGTGTTTATGATTTCAGGTCATATCCATAACGGCTTCGTAAACGACTCTCAGGCAGATACCTTCGGCTATGTCAGCGTTGAATCAGACGGCTCGTTCCACAGTATCAATATGTCTCCGTTTATGTATCTTGCCGCCAGGGGACGCATTGCAAACGGTACGGGATTTACCTTTGAGGTTTATGAAGATACAGTCGAAATCAGAGCAAGAAGCTTCACAGCAGGCGTATGGTATACGGATTATAATTGGTCAATTGAGCTTGTGTAAGGATATAATATGAATCAACAAACCGGACTTGTATTTCAGGTCCGGTTTGTTTTTTAAAAATATATTGATATGAACATATTTCTGTGTTAAAATAATTATGCGACACAACTGAATAAGACAAACTATAGGGGAAGTGTTTTTATTTTTGAAAAAACACATTCTCTTTATTTGGCGTTCTCTTATAGTTTGTCAAAGTTGTGTCGCAGCAATCGGAGTTATGTGTTTTTCGGTGCGTAGCTTCGGCTGCGCACTTTTTAATTTTGGAGGTAAAAAAAGATGAAAAAAGGAAAAAGGTTTTTTAAAAAAACAATAGTGGCTCTTATAGTAGCTGCGACATTCGCTGTTCTTTGTATGCCGGTTTCGTTGGCGGCAGAATACAGTGGCACAACAGAGGGAGGTTTTGCATGGCATTTTGATGAGTCAACGGGAACAATGACTGTATCGGGAACAGGTAAAATGGAAGAAGATATGTATTATTCGTGGTTTGTGGAAGATGAAGATGGTACTGACGGTGATTTAGATCCGTCAATAGGAATCAATGATATGAGGCCGATGATTAAAAAACTTGTTATAAGCGAGGGTATCACAAGTGTAGGCCATTCAGCTTTCCAAGGACTTATGTCTTTGGAGTGTGTTGAACTTCCGAACACCGTTACAGAAATTGGCGCATTTGCGTTTTACTTCTGTAAGAGTTTAAAAAGTATCAATATACCTGATGGAGTAACGGTTATTAAAGGACGGGTCTTCAGTTTTTGTGAGTCGCTTACAAGTATTTGGCTTCCTGATAGTTTAACTGAACTTAGCAATGAGGCATTCGATAGAACTTTGACAGATATATATTTTGGCGGAAATAAGGAAGAGTGGAAAAAGTTCTATGGTATGGATACTTATGTAGAACAAAACGGAATAAAAGTTCATTACGACAGCAAAGCGAGTGACTTGAATATTGGTGGAAATAGCGACAGTAGTGTAAATAATAACGATTTATCTTCTAAATCTTATGATGTTGAAACTACAGAAAAAAACTCTGATGGCAAAAACAATTCTGATTCAGGTTCCAACGGTGTTGTGACTGTAATCATAATCGTTGCTGTCGTTGCAGTTGTCGCAGGTGTAGTTATTGTTGTTATGAAAAATAAAAAATCATAAAATCCGGATTTGTCGGGATCTTTGGATATAACTAAAGGGACTGTTTTCACAGTCCCTTTTTTTAATGCTCTTCTTTGTATTTTTCAGCCTGAAGGTTAAACATATAGGCGTATTTTCCTCCCTTTGCCATAAGCTCCTCGTGAGAGCCGCTTTCAACGATTTCACCGTTTTCGAGCATATAGATAACGTCAGCCATAACGGTTGTTGAAAGACGGTGTGAGATGAAAATAACTGTCTTGTCCTTTGCGGCGCGGGACATCGCTTCATTAAGCGCGTATTCCGAAACAGGGTCGAGGTTGGCGCTAGGCTCGTCAAGAATTGCAAACGGACAGTCTTTATAAAATGCTCTTGCAACTGCAACCTTCTGTGCTTCACCGCCCGAAAGGGAGACACCGCTGTCGTCAAATTCGCGAAGAAGAATCGAGTCAACGCCGTTATCGAGTTGCTTGGTAAAGCTGCTTTCTTTAAGTGAATCAAGAACCTTTTCTTTGTCAGGGTTTTCGTGCATTGCAACATTTTCGCCGAGTGTTGCGCCGAAAAGCGAGAAGTCCTGGAAAACAGCGGCATAGTTGTCGTGATAAGAACGAAGCTTCCAGTTTTTGATGTTTTCCCCGTCAACGGTAATCTGTCCTTCCGTAACATCGTAAAGGCGGAGGATGAGATTTGTCAGAGTGGTTTTTCCCGCACCGTTGTAGCCGACAAGGGCTATCTTCTGATATGGTTTGATTTCAAGGTTGATGTTTTTAAGTGTCGGCTTGTCGCAACCGGGATAGGTGAACGATACATTTTCAAGCTTGATCGGTACAGGCTTGTCAAACTTCTTGACAATGTTTCCATCCTTGATTTTTTCCTCGGCAGACATAAACTTTTTGTATTTTTCAACATAAAGTCCGTTTTCTCTTACGCTCAGCGCAAACCAGCTCGTCATTGCGAAAACGCTGTTGCTGACGGAGCTTACACCGTTGAATGTTGCCGCAAAGCTGCCAAGGCCGATTTCTTTTGTAACGATTGCTTTGTAGCCCATATAAAGGGTAACACCCAGGCAGATAAGAAGTGTCATCGGCAGACTTTCCTGACTGAAATAGAGAATCCACTGCTTCCTGAGGAATGGTGATATCGTAAAGATACGGTCAAAGATGTTTTTGTTGTACCTTCTTTCAATCATTTCTCCTGCCGGGTTGAGCCTGAGCTCCTTTGCATAATCCTGAAGGTAGAAAACACGGGAGAAATAAAGATTTTTTCTGTCAAGAGGCGTCATTGCCTTTTTCTTGTCAACATTGACCTTTGCAATCATTCTGCCGACGGGTACCATTATTCCGACGCAGAGTGCAATGAATATAAAGCATGCAGGGTCAATCGTAACAATAACTGCCGTTATTGAAATGATCGAAACCATATGGGTCACGAAATCCTGAGATGTCGAAAGGATGCTGTTGACACGGTCACTCATCGTGTTCATAGCAAGAACGAAATCGTTATAAAACTCAGGGTCATCGTAAGCCTGAAAGTCCATTTTTGCCGCCTTTTCATAAATCATGGAATACAGCTTGTAATAAAGCTTTTCTGATTGTATGGGACGGTAGACCTCATAAAACAATGTGTTGCCAAGGTTGCCGATTATGACGATGATTGCAAAAATGACGCACGCAACGGCGATTCTGTAAAGGTCAACGCCTGATGTTACGACATCAATGATGTATTTGAGCAGGACGACATTTGAAAGAAGCCAAGGGAGATTTGAGAGGACATCGAAAAACATCAGGGAAAAAAGCAGCCCCGGAGAGTTTTTCATAACGAATTTCAGCATAAAAAGATAGTTTTTAAAGCTGTGCGCCTTCTCTTTAGAATTATTCTTCATCGCTGTTGCCCTCCTCTCTGTAACCTGACGCCTGCAAGGTGAACATTTCGCAGTATTCGCCGCCGAGAGTCATAAGCTCTTCGTGAGTGCCGTTTTCAATCAGACGACCGCCTGAAAATACGAGGATATTGTCGCTTCGTGTTGCGCTTGAAAGACGGTGGGAAATATAGATAACGGTCTTATTCTTTGTGCCTTCCATAAGGCTGTCATACATTTTTGTTTCAGCAACAGGGTCGAGCGCAGAAGAAGGCTCGTCGAGGATTGCAAGGTCAAAATTCTTTGCAAACATTCTTGCAATTGTAACCTTCTGGCTTTCTCCGCCTGAAAGAAGGGCGCCGTCTTCAACGAATTCTCTCGTAAGAATTGTATTCTCCTTTTCATCAAGAGTGAGAATTTTATCGTAAACTCCGCTTTGCCTGAGTGCATTGCGTGCGCGGGTGATGTTATCATCATCAACCTCTTCTATGAGAACATTTTCCGCAACGGTCATTGCAAAAATTCTGTAATCCTGAAAAACGCTTGCAAACTTTTCACGGTATTTAAGCAGGTCGTATTCTTTAATATTTATTCCGTTATAAAGGATTTCACCTTCGTTAACATCATAAAGGCGCATCATAAGCTTGGAAAGAGTAGTCTTTCCGGCACCGTTATGACCAACGACGGCAATGTTTTCACCCTTGTTTATTTTAAAAGAAACATTCGTAAGAGTGTTCCTTTTATTTCCGCTGTAGCAGAAAGAAACATTTTTAAATTCAAGGCTTTCAAAATCGCCCGGCACAAGCTCGCCGCCCTTGATTTTTGGCTCATAAGCGAGGAATTCTCTGAGATTTTGCACCCAAAGGCAGTGCTTTTGCTGCATAGTGAAGTAATATGCAAGCTGATTGAGCTTGTTTCGGCAGTTTGTTATTGCGGAAATAAGAACGGAAAAATCAGAAATGGGTATGTCCTGACGGACAATCAGACGGTAACAACCGTAGCCAAAGCCGCCTGCAATCGGTATAACCTCTCCGAAAAAGTCGCTGAACATTTCAAGAACGGCAATTTTCCAACCGTATTTTTTAATCAGCTTGATGTTCGTGTCAATTGCTTCCCTGAATCTGCGGTTAACAACCTTGAAAATGTTTGTTGTTTTGATTTCTTTTGCAAAATCCTTAAGAAGAACGGTTCTTTTTGTATAGTCCTTCTGTCTTTCGAACGGAGTCATTTCTTTCTCCTTTTCGAATTCAACGCCGTTTCGTTTGACTCGGAAATACATAACGATAACGGGGCAGACGATAATAACAAGAAGAATCGGGTCAATCTGATAAAGGTAAATTGCAAGGCTTATGATGCTGATGACCGAGCCGATAGTCCAGGCGGAGCCTTCGATAATTCTCTTATATGCTCCTTTTTCAACAACCCAGGTCGCGCGGTTGTAATTATCAAAGAAATCGGGGTTTTCATAGCAACCGAGCTCAACCTGCTGAGCTTTTTCGAAAATCAACCTGTTTATGTAGCCTTCAAGCTTAATTTCCTGCTTCTCACGGATAGGATGAAAAACAATATATCCGAAAAGGTCTACCGCGAGCTTGCCGAGGATAATAAGTCCGATTTTAATGACGAATTCACGGTATGTTCCGTTGCCCTCGATGATTGAAAGAGCGGTCTGCAGAAACATAACATTAAAAACAACGGCATAGTAAACATTTTCGCTGATATAAGCAAGGTAAATAAGTATTGTAGCAATAGGCGCACTTTTAAAGCTGCATTTGAGCATAAATGCAGTGTTCCTGAAAATATGCGCTTTTGCTTTAAAATCGACAGGTTTCACTGAAACTCTCCTTTGCGAGAAAAATGTTAAAAGAATTTATCGTAACCCTTCGCCCAGACTTCAACAAGCTTTCTGTCCCATCTTCTGGGTATTGCAAGGCAAGCTGCGGAAACGAGAGAGATCTTGTTTCCTGCGCCTATCATCTTTTTGAAAAATTCGATGTCACTGCACGCCTGTTTTGCTTTGTTGAGAAGGTCATTCACATCAAAGAAATCGATAAGGTCGTAGAAGCTGCCGAAGTTTGCAGTCATTGTTATATTGTAATCGTTGAGAAGTCCGGAATCAAAGCAATAGTTAACATCCTCAGGGGTGAATCTGAACATAAGGTTCTTAACACATTCAAGCGGAGCAAGTCCAGTTCCCAGGTGCTTGTAAAAAAGAACCTGATATTTCCAAAGAGCTTCAACGCCGAAGCCCTGAGTTTTATCGTTGATAACGGTTTCTGCAAGTATTCTTGCCGCTTTGAGCGAATTTGCAATACCTGAGCCGATGAGAGGAACGGTCATAAATGCGCTGTCACCGATTGCGGCATAGCCGTCTGCCACCATAACAGAGAGTGGATGACGGACGGGGATTTCAACAAACTGACCGCCGCGGACAATTTCCGTACCCAGTCTCGGGTTATCGGGACGAAGCCATTCTGCAAACCTTTCAACCTCGGCCATATCAAAATCTTCAAATCTTCCGATAAGAAGGTCTGTGTGCTCTTCTTCAGAAGCAACCCATGCAACGCTCTCCGCACCTTCGGGGCGAAGAAGTACCTTGAATTTATCTTCAACCTCAACATCACTTGCCTTGTTATAAAAGGCTCTGTAAATCGTAACCTTCTGGCGGCGTGTGATTTCCTTTTGGATCATAAGAGAGGAGGGAAGGTTGCGGCGTATGGGCGAATTCATACCGCATGCATCAATTATCAGGTCGGCAAAGAAATCTCCCTTTGATGTGCGTATGCCTGCAACACGATTTCCGAGCATAATAGGCTTGAGAACTTCACATTCATAAATGATTTTAACGCCTTTATCAACGGCGTTCGTAATGAGAAGGTCATATATGTCTTTTCTTTCCATTTTGATTTCAAGCTCAGCTTCGGGCACATGCTGACGAAGCTTCGATGTGCCGTTGGGGGCAACGAAGGTCATATCCTCTTTGTATTCGTATTTATCCTCGTCAGGCATCGGGATTTTTGCGATTTTAAGAGCACCCGGAGCAAAAATATCTGTCCAGTCATAGCCGAGAGTTCCTTTCTCTGCCTTTTCGTAAACAGTAACATCGTATCCTGCATCGGCAAGAAGAGCAGCAGCGGCGATACCGCCGTGGCCGAGACCCGCAACAATTATTTTTTTAGACATAGCATAAACCTCCTGAAAACATATGGAAAAATTATATCACTAACATCCCGGATATTCAATAGCACAAAAGAGAAAAAGAACGCTGATTTGCATTAAGCATAGCTCATTGCTTTATCAAATAACAGTCTTGTTTTAAAACTTTTTATGTGTTATAATATAGATGCAGAAAACACCCGTCGCGCTGACGGGTGTTCGTTCGTTTATTATCTGATTGAATTATGAAAAATGAACGGTTTTAAGCCGCCCAACATATTAATTATACCATAGAAAGCCTTTGTATGTCAACGGTTTTTGAGCCTGAGAGAAACATTTCTGTGTTTTACATAATTTGAAGCTTTTAAGTTTGTTGAACATTGCGGATTGAAAAACCGTTGAAGATATGTTATATTATAGACACAGAAAGGAACAGGTGATACCAATGAACAGGTAAAACCCAAAAGCTCATATCAGATTAAATCAAGCGTAAGCCAATCTTAAAACCCCGTTAGTAAGAACGATAGCTCAAAGAAGAAAAAGAGTTTTAAGAAAGCTGAAGCAGATTTAAAAAGATCGAGCTGAAATCTTTAATAAATCCGGATAGAATTTCAAACGCGAATGGTGACTTGAATAAAACAATAATCGTAGAAGGGTTTGAAAAGAAGTTCAGTTTTATTAAAGAAAAGTCCTAAACTGAGAAAGAGAGGTATATAAAAAGATGTTAGATATTAAGAGTGAACAGAAATAACCCTTGACCGGCTCAAATGTGTAAATAAACATTCGGTCAAGGGTTATTTCAATTTTATAACACTTTTTATATTCCTGAGTGCGTCCGAAAGGGCGTTTTTTTATTTTGTAAACTAAATAAATAATTAATTTTCAATTTTATATAGTAAATCTTTGAATTTTATGTTATAATACATCAATTATTTTTTTATGAGGTTTTCTATGAAGAGAGTTACGAAGCTTGACAGAGAAACATTGAAATTTTATGCGAGGATGGCGGCGGAAAGCTTTGTCAATGACCCTGTGCATTGCTATGCAACGAAAAATGTTGAGAGAAGAAAGAAGTTTGTTTACCATTTTCTTCTCGAAAGGCTGACTTCTTCTAACAACTGCGATGTGTTTTATCTTGATGATGAAAACAGAGCACTCTGTGTATGGAGAGATGCTCATAACGAATACACCGTTATCGATTTCCTGAAATGCCCTAACTGGGTATTCCTTTGCTATTACATAGATTCAACTTTCAGAACGCTTATGGCTTACCGTTATCTTGATTCAAAAGTGTTTGAAAAGAAGACGAAGATTATTTCTCCCGTCTTTGTTGATCCGAAGCATCAGGGAAAGGGAATTGCAAAAGAGATGATATTAAAGGGAATCGAGGAGTTTACTGCTCAGGGCTATAAAATCGGCCTTGAAACGCAGAATCCTGATAATGTCCCTTTTTATGAAAAGCTCGGCTTTAAAATTCTTAAAGAAGAGTTTTATAAAAGAGAAAAGATTTATAACTACTATATGATTTATGACCCGGAGGTTTAAAACAATGAAAAATTATAATCACGCGCTTTTGGTAATGGAAAAGCAGGAATATCCTGCGGAGGCTAAAGAGGTTATTATCAGAACTGAAGAGAAAATTCTCGCAGATGAAAAAGCAAATAAGCTCTATGAATCTATGTATAGAGCGTATTGGCTCAAAAAGAAAAACTTTGACGCTTTCAAGGATAAAGTCAAGACTCTTGCTGAAATGATTGGTGAAAACGAGCACACTGTTAAGCTTGTTCTCCTTCTTAATTGCACGAAGCCTTTGCTCGCGGAATACAAAAAAGCAAACATCAGTGAGGATATTTATTGGAACACGATAATCGACCTCAAGGTCAAAATGCTTGAATGTAAGGAAAATTACGGAGTTTACGGAACCTTCGTTGAAGGCTGGTTCAAGCAGTTTTATACCCTTGAAAGATTCGGCATCGGCAGATTCCAGTATGAGCTTGCTGATTTCTGCGAGGATTATTACGATGAACACGGCATTGAGCTTAAGGACAGTCAGTTTGTTCTCGGTCTTCATATTCCGTCGCATCTGGGCAGTCTTGATTATGATGTAAGGCTTGATTCGTATAAAAAGGCATATGAATTTTTTAAGGACAGATTTGACGGCCCGATGGTCGTCTGCTGCGGCTCATGGCTTCTTTATCCGGATAATCTCAATATCCTTCCTGAAAAATCAAAGGCAAGAGATTTTATTCTTGATTTTGAACCCCTTGATATTACGAGAACTTACGATTTCGGAGATGCGTGGAGAATCTTCGGCGTTGAAAATGAACACAAGAGAGCTCACGAGCTCCCGAGAGAAACAAGTATGCAGAGGGCGTTTGCGGAGTGGTTTGAGCAGGGTAAGAAGTGCGGCCACGCATACTGCATCCTTATCTTTGACGGCGAAAAGCTTCTTACAAGAAACACAAGAGAAGAATTCAAAGAAAAATACGGTTATTGATTAATTTTCAAAATTTTCGAAAGGAGTGAAGGATTTGCAGGCTTTGAAAAAATATTTCAAGGGATATAGACTGTCTGTGTTCCTTTGCTCCGTTCTGTTTGTTTTTCAGGCAGTTTTCAGCCTTAGTGTTCCATATTTTATGGGAGAAATGATAAACATAGGAATTCAGCAAAAAGGTATCGAAAGCTCTGTCCCTGAGGTTATGACTTCGCAGGCAGTTGACCTTTTCTCAAAGATAATTCCCGGGGAGGATGCGGATATCTTCTTTTCATTCTATGAAACATATGAGGATGGCAAGCTTTACCGTCTCAAGGAAGATTTTGATGAAGACAAGGCGGTCGCGGTTTATGAAAATGCGATGACGGCAGGCTTTTATATAATAACGGAGATTACGCAAGGCAAGATTTCAGGCATCGACGCAGATGCGGTTAATTTTATGGTCGATAAAGTCAGCCTGAATGTTCTTTATCTTCACGCAGAAGAGCTTTCAAAATTCTCCGAAGAGAAGATAAATGGGTTTTACGCTCAGGCGAAGGACGCTCCCGAAGCGCTTAAAAGTCAGCTTGCGGCATATACGATTTCCTATTTTTATGACGATGCGGGCATAAATTGCGAAGAAATTCAGCAGAATTATATATTCAAAACGGGCGGAATAATGGTCATCTGCGTTGTTTTGCAGGTTATTTGCGTTGCTCTGACGGGTAGAATTTCAGGCAGGATTTCTGCAGGAATGACGGGCAGAATGAGAGAAGATTATCTTCTTCATACATCAGAGTTTTCTTCAAAACAGAAGAGGCTTTGCAACAATGATCTTTTCTCCGTCTTCTCAGACGATATCAACAACATCGGAATGGTTATAAATTATTTGGTTTCAGCCGTGATTTATGCTCCGATTTTAAGCATCGGAAGTATCATTCTTTCATTTATGATAAGTCCTCTGATGAGTGTAGTTGTTCTTGCAACTGTTATAATAGTTATCGGTGTACTGTTTGTTCTCTACAAGGTAGCTGTGCCGAAATACGATAATCTTCAGGAAAATTATTCTCTTCTCGTCCGCTTGGTTAAAAACGGGATCAGCAGAATTTATACGATAAGAACAATGAGGACGCAGAAGCTTGAAAAAGACCGTTTTTCTCAGGTTACGGAAAAGGTGAGAAAAGATGAAAAATATGTTCTCAAGGCTGTATTTACGGCGCTGAGCATAGTTTCTCTTATCTCAAACCTTGTTGTTGCGGCAACGGTTATTTTCTCAGGAAACAGCCTTCTTTCTTCAAGAATAGGCATCGGCGATATTATTGCCTTCCTGCAGTATTCCGTTTTGACGGTTTCTGCATTTACTGCAATAGCATCCGTTATCATTTTTGCGCCGAGAGCAAAGGTTTCGTTTAAACGGTTTAATGAAGTTATGATAACTCCTGTTCCGGAAAGACCTAATTCGGAAGGAATCAGGCTCAGTGAAAATGACGGACATACCGTAGAGTTTAAAAATGTCGGTCTCAGCTTTGAAAACGGTGGACTTTCGAATGTATCGTTTACCGCCGAAAAAGGTCAGATTACGGCTATTGCGGCGCCGACGGGTTGCGGCAAAACGACCTTATTAGGACTTCTTACGGGAAGCGGCGAAAGCTTCGAAGGTGAAATTCACATTGATTCAAATCCGCTGGAGGATATCAGCGTAAACAGCCTGAGACAGCGTGTTTCATATGCTTTCAGTGAGCCTGTTCTTTTTTCAAAAAGTGTTAAGGAAAATCTTCTTCTCTACGGAGCAGAGGATGGTGAAAATGCAGTTGAAAACGCACTCAATGCGGCATCGGTTGATTTTATCGATGATGAAAACATCGTGCTTGAAAATGCGGGCAACCGCCTCAGCGGCGGTCAGCGAGGCAGGCTTTCGCTTGCAGGTGCACTTTCTAAAAAATCGGGTATATATATCGTTGATGACTGTATGAAATCCGTTGACGCTCAGACAGAGAAGAATATTCTCAAAAGTCTTCGAAAACTTTCGGAAACTTCAGCCGTGATACTTGTCACTCAGCGAATCAACAGCCTTGTTGCGGCTGATAAAATCGTAGTTTTCAATAAAAACGGAATCGAAGCGCAGGGCACGCACGATCAGTTGCTTAAAACTTCCGAATTTTACAGGGAGCTTGCCTCCTTGCAAGGATTGGAGGTGGCTGTGAATGAATGATGAAAAAAGCGGAGTTTTTAAATTCCGATTTGATTCAGGCTCCGAAACTGTAGAAGAAAGGAAGAACAAAAAAGAAATTCAGTCCCGTCTTCTGAAAAGCTTTTCTTCTTACAAGATAAAGCTCATTCTTTTCCTTCTCGTAACACTTTTATACAGCATCACTTTTGTTGTATTTCCGCAGAAAATAGGAGAGATTATTGATGCTTTTGCAGGATCGATTATTCAGTATCTTCTCGGTCTTGGCGACGGAAGCGTCTTCAGCGAGATTATTCCTCATGCAATTCCTACTGTGATCTTCTTTGTAGCGAATGCTGTTCTTGCGCTTGTTCAGGGTTATATAGTCAGTGATATCATAACTTCCTATTCTGCAAAGCTCAGAAAGACTGTTATGGAAAAATACGATACGCTTTCAGTCTCGTTTATTGACAGCTCTGAGCATAGTAAAATTGTTTCGGCTATGACGCAGGATGTTGATGCGCTCAACCAAAGCCTGAATCTCATTCTGATGCAGATTATTGCCCCTGCAATCACATTTGTTGTTATTATCATAACTCAGTTTATTGTCAATCCGAAAATCGGAGCTATAAGCATTGCCTTCTGCGTCCTCGGCTCTGCGCTGACTCTTCTTTCTGAAAAAAGAGAAAAGAAAGCTGCAGCTAAGCAGCAGGCAGATAAAGGTGACTTGTATTCTGATGCGGCAGAGTTTTATAACGGTCTTGCAGTTCTGCAGAATTCGGGCAAGGTTGAGGAAAGAAAAGCAAACCTTAAAGAAAAAATCAGAAGCAATGTCAGAGCAAGCGAAAAATCAAATAAGTTTTCGGTTTTGCAGAATTGCATTTCAGAGCTTTCTGTTTCTCTCTGTATAGTTTTCTCAATGGTTGCATCGGCGCTGATGATGGCGAAAAGCGATTTCTCAGTCGGCGGACTTCAGTGTCAGTTCGTTTATATAAGAAAGCTTTTCAGTTCGGCATCTTCTCTGTCGGTCGCACCGGGACTCATTCGTACGGCTGTCCTTTCTGCGGGCAGAATATACGATTTTCTCGACCTCGAATGTTTCGAAAGAGACGGCAAGGAGATTGCGGAAAAAACAGCGGCTCCGGAAAATATTGAGTTCCAAAATGTCAGTTTCCGTTATAATGAAGAAAGCAGGCACATCCTTAAGGATGTTTCCTTCAAAGTAAAGAGAAACGGAATAACTGTTATCTCAGGTATGACGGGTGCCGGTAAAACGACTATAATCAAGCTGCTTCTTGGCTTTTATTCTCCTCAGCAGGGCAGGATACTCTTTGAGGGCAAGGAGGTATCATCTCTTAAAAAAGATGAGTATTTCTCAAATTTCAATATCATCGTCCAGGGTTCAACCCTTTTTGATGATACTATTGAAAATAACATCGCCTACGGATGCGATAACGTTACCTTCGAAGAGATAGAAAGAGCCGCAAAGCTCAGCGGTGCAGATGAATTTATACTCAGAAGGCAGGAAGGATACAAGACGGTCTTTAATTCAAAAAGCCCCAATCTTTCCGACGGTGAAATTCAGCTTGTGCTTCTTGCGAGAGCATTCCTGAGAAAGAGGGATATTCTTATCTTTGATGAAGCAACATCGGGTCTTGATGTTATCGCAGAGAAGAAGATTATTGAAGCGTTGCAGGAGATTTCAAAGCAAAGCTGTGTTATTGTTATCTCTCACAGAAATTCGTCTTTGTCATCATCGTGTAATACAATCAACATCAGCGATTCAAAGGTTAAGCAGTTGTAAAAGTATCAAAAGTGTCGGCGCGGGTCGGCACTTTTTTGTTTGACATTCGCATATATTAGTGTTAAACTAAATAAACAAAATTAAAAGGAGCATTTTTATGTTTTGTAATAACTGCGGATATTTCCTTGATGACAAAGCTCAGGTTTGTCCTAAGTGCGGCGAGCCCGTGTCCGAAGCAAAGGGCAAGCAGAGTAAGGCGAAGAAACCCGTAAAAGCTGCAGGGGAAAGCAAGGCTAAGAGTAAGATAAAGAAGCCTGTTATTATAGGTGCAGTCGCAGTCGTGCTTGTTGTTGCGATTGTTGCAGGTATCGTTTTATCGTCTGCTGTCAACCCGATGAAGGTTTATAAAGCGGGTAGTAAGACGCTTTATGAATCAGACAAATTCAATATCACGATAGTTGACTCTTCAAACAATGAAACGATTTATATCAATGCTGACCTCAGAGAAAGTACGGACGACAGCCGTGTTGAAATCAAAATTAAAGAGGGCGAGGCGGAGCCTCAGCTTTTCTTCCTTTCTGAAGACGGAATGGTAACTGATTCAAGATCAGGCAAAAAAATTCCGACAACTGAATTTATCGGTGCATATAATCAGACGATTAAGAATATGGGTCTTGATGTTGAGTTGGTTTCGATTATTGATGAAATCATCAATAATAAAATCGACGAAGGCGCGGTTGAAAAGGTTTATGACAAGGAAGTCAGCGCCTTGCTTTCTATTCTCTTTTCAACAAAATTCGGTCAATCTATAGAGCTTCCTGATTATTATACTACGACGCAGATAATCGAAAGATTTCTCAAAAAAGGTCTGAGCGAAGGAACGGTAAGCTTTGATAAAATCAAATCGGAGCATAAGGGAAAGACCTACGAGGTGACGGCTGATTCGAAAACCTTGATTGATGATTTCGTTGCTTTTGCAAAGCAAGATAAAGACCTTCAGCCTATTCTTCAAAGCTATGTTGATAATGACCCGAACAAGGAGTTTAAAACTATTGACGAGCTTGCAGAGGCTTTGATTATCGATATCGGCGACCTCAATCCCGAAGAAACATTCAAGGTTGAAATTACGATGAAATCGGGCAAAATCACTCATATCAAAGATCAGTATCTCGATATAACAATCGAAACAGAATAATCTTTTGCCGTAAGCCTGATGCTTGCGGCAATTTTTTATTGACTGGAAAGTTTTATGTGATAGAATGAAAAAAGGAGGTATGCTCTATGAAAAAATTTGTTTGTATTTTAATGGCTGTCCTGACGCTTCTGATGCTTCCGCTTGAGGTTGCGGCTTCTAATCAGGATTATGTTGTTTTGTCTGAGCTGCAGATTCAGCCGACAGAGCCGAGAACGCGCAAAAAGGTTGAAGGTCTTCGCTTGTATGTTGACGAGGAAAATCCTTTGTTTATGATAAGAAACTGCCCGACGGCGAATGTCAATATCCCTGCTGTTGCCGCAGATGCCGCTATTAAAACATACTATGCGTTGCCCGAGGATATAAGAAACTTCACCGTAATTTATATGGATGAAGGTCCGGCATATATGACGCCGCAGGAGCAGCTCGATTATTGGTATGCGCTTCTTGACCTTACTGATGCGGCGGGGATTCCCGTCGTACTTCAGACAGAATGCTTCTGCACGAATAAACAGCGCGACCCGTTCTCTCAGGAGGAGCTTTCCGCTATTCTCAGAAAGTACGAAACTCTTATGGGCTATGTTCAGGTTGAGCTTTCAACAAACGGCGTTACGAACGAAAAACTCGCTTATGACGAAGTTACTGAGGATAACGGCGTTAACAGAAACATCCTTGCAAGAATGAAATCCTGCATCAAAGCTTGCGCTGAAAACGGTGCACTGTTCATCTGGCAGGATATGGAGTATATCTATTGGAAAAAGAATAATTATGTTAATCATATTCTTAAAGACAGAGAGCTTTATGACCTTCTTAAGAGCAATTCTGAAAATGTGATTATTATGGATAAGCATAACGGTCACGGCAGACATTTTGCTTCGCAGTCGAATATTATGGGATGCTGGCTTGACGATGTCTGCGGAAACTGGGGCGTTAATCTTGAAAACTTCCTCTGGTACGAGGAGGGCTTTATTGATTATGATAACCTTGGCGTTGCCCCGAATGAACCTGATGCAATAACGACTGTCAGGTATCCGCCCGCACTTTTCGGTATTGATATGATTGCTGATATGGTCGCAGGAGCAACAGTTTTTGCAATCGAGGGAACATTCAGCAGAGGTGGACTTTATCACTTTGTTGACGGTGAGGTTGTTATGACCCCGACCTTCTATGAAGTGCTCTATCCTTTCTATCAGCTTGCGCTTAACGGTGCTGTGCCCGATAAGGATCAGGTCAAGGATGAAATAAAGGTCGCTTATAAAATGACAAATCCGATTGCTCCTGCACTCAAAGGCAACGATGCCCATATTCTTCAGGGCCTTTATTGTGACAAGTTTACTTTCTTCCAGGAAAAGTTCAATAATATCTACTTTGACTGCACAAAAACATGGGTACCCTCGACGGGACGGTATTATGTAATGCCGATTCTTCCGATTTATTCAAAGCCTAAGGAAGTTTTGCCCGATGCTTTTATAGTCAATGATTTCAACTATTTCTTTAAACTGCTTTTCCTTAATCCCGTTAAGGTGAATTTCTTTAATAAGCATTATGAAGAAACATATACGGGAGACGGCGTTCTGTTTGATATAAACGGATATATCTATGCGTTTAACAGCAATGAAAACAAGACGATTGATGCAAGGCAGACGGTTAATTACACCTTACCGCAAAATAAAAATGCAGTCAGCCTTCATATGGAATCTCATACATATGCAATCATCAAGGAGGACGCAGGAAAGATAAACATTGATATGTGTAACCTGCGCCTTGATACGGATGAAGTCTGCGCCGGACTTGAATCTGAGGATGAGTTTATGAGAGAATATGCCGCAGGTGCAAAGCGAAGCGATCCGAAAAACTTCCGCGAAACGACGATTGAGCTTTCAGGTTTCAGTAAAAAGCCGACCGTTTCTGCTCAGGGAACAAACGGAGCAACTCTCAAAGAGGAATGGGATGCAGAGAGCGGCAAGCTTACCATTTCGATAATTTCAAACGGCAGAGTCAATATAACTGTAGCATAAAATCAAGCACCTTCCGCTTCTTCGGAAGGTGCTATTTTATGCAATTTGCCTTATTCTGAAGATGTTTTTTGGCTCGTTGATTACTTGACTATAATGTAAATTTAAAGTAAAATTATAATATATAATAAGAATAAAGGAGGCGGAATATGGCAAACAAATTAAAAAGTGCAGAGTCAACTGTAGATTACGATGAAAAAGCGCACCGACCATTGCCTAAGGGCAGGCGATATGTCGGCTCTATGGAAACTGCGGCATATATTGCGCAGGACTTTGCAGACAGCTTTTCTATCGGTAAATATCAGAACAGATTTATCTGGGATGTTGTCGGTATTGATTTCCGTATAAACGGTATCGTAACCTTGTTTACCGGCGCGTGGGATATCTTTAACGATACCTTCATCAGCGCAATGGTAGACAGAACCCGAACCCGTTGGGGTAAATTCAGACCGTTCCTTCTTTGGCTTAAAATGCCGCTGACGCTGTTTGGTATGCTTTATTGGCTTATGCCGATATTTTTCCCGAACACATCCTCGACATATTTGCCGAAGCTTATATTCTACTTCGCATTCAGCATTATCAACGAAACAGCAGGAACATTTATGTCAATCTCTCAGACGGGCTTGCTGTCTACGATAACGCCGAACCCTGAAGAACGAGTGCGGCTTATTGCTCAGGCGAAGCTTTTCTCCCGTTTCTTGGGTGAGCAGATTCCCGAGTGGATTATGGGTATTTTCATCGACCTTATCAATACCAACACGGTCAAATGGAAGCTCCAGAATCTTTTTATCGGAATGGGCGCGGCGACGAGTATTCTTTCAGCGTTGATGACGATATGGTTCTATACCGTTTCGAAAGAACGCGTTATGCAGTCGGTTGAAAAACCGAGTATTAAAGAAGGCTTCAAAGCAATCTTTAACAATAAACCGCTTCTGATACTGACACTGTCAGACTTCCTCAGCGGATTTGCCGTCGGTCAGAGCCGTTCGGACTATTACATAGATGTTCTCGGCAGTGCATCGTTGCAGACGATTGTCGGCATCCCTGCCTATCCGATTCTCAACCTCAGCTATACATGGGTTGCACCGTTAAGGCGCAGATTTACCTCGAAAGCGTTGTGGGTATTTGAAGACCTATGGACGGATGCCTGTTGGCTGATTGTGTTTGCAATCGGCTCGATAAACAAGAACTTTATGAAACGAAGCGTTATGATTCCGACTATGGCTATCGAAGAGGTCTTCGAAATGATGGTCTACGGTGTGCGCCATACCATCCCCGATGAGCTTCGTAATGAAACGATGGACTATTGCGAATGGAAAAACGGATACCGTGTTGAAGCTATGACGGGCGTTGCAAAGGGTCTTGTAACAAAGCTGCAGGCGGTCGTTATGAACTCGTTTAAAAACTTCGTTCTCGCCCAGGTTGGTTATGTTCAGGGTAAGGCACACGGAACACAGAGCTACAAAGCAAAGTGGTGGCTTTTCGCCCTCGGAACAGGTTTCCCCGTTATCACGGGTTGCCTCGGAGTTATCCCAAAGCTCTTCTATCCGATTGATACCAAAATGCGCGACACAATGTATGCAGATCTTGCAGAGCGCCGCAGTGAGGTCGCAAAGAAAATGGATGAATTCGCAGAAGCAATCGAAGTTTGATATTAATGTTAAAACCCACCGAGCAATCGGTGGGTTTGGTTTTTAGGAGAGTGTTTTGTATTCTTTGGAAGACTCTTTTTCTTTTTTCTTTTTAACTCTGAGCTTTATTATGGTAAATATAAATATGACGAGTACGACAATTGCAATAAGTATAAATATGGGCGGTATTAGCATATTGTTTTGTTCATCGTAGGTCGGAGCCGGAACGGGTTCAGGTTCGTTTATAATGCCGTCGGAACAGTGAATTGGTTGTTCACAAAAATCGTCATATTCTTCCGAAGAATCACTGATAATTTCAATTTTCTTCCAATCTTCCATAGTTCCGGCATAGGAAAATGTGGTTCCATACATATGACTTCCGTTATGTTCCACACACCATGGGTTGAAAGTGCCGCCAAGATATATTTTTTTCAGACTTTTCGGTAAAGAAATGTTATTCAATTCGCAAAAATTATCAAAAGCTCCGGATTCTATAATTTCAACGCCTTCATTTATAAAAATCTCTGTGGTGGTTTTGTTTACAGTACCAAAAACGATGGAGCGTAATAACTGAGGAATGCTTTTTACACTGCCCGGGATTGTGATTGCTGTTGCATTGTTGCAGTTGGATAAAGCTTCTTGACAAATATATCTGGTTCCTTCTTTGATTTTCAAATGTCCGCTGAAGTGTTCGTTTGTAGCTAACAGCCAGTTGTCCAGATAATACGCTCCTGCATACAAATATTTTGGATCTTTTAAGAAATCGGAATAATCATAAATGCCTCTGTTGCCATATATGAAGGTCACTGAATCAGGGATAGATAAACCCGTAAGTTTATTCAAAGAAACAGTATCATTACTATAGTTTGTTATAATACCGTTACTTAGTATCATCCTGGTGCCGGGGCGTATATTATAAAATCCTGATATAGGGTTTCTGCTGAAGGTAACTGCCACTATACAATTGTCTATGTATAACACATTATTGTCCCAGTTAGAAGGATCGTTGTAGCAACCCGAATTTTCAAATGTGTAGGATATTCCGACTTCCCTCACGGAATCCGGGATTTTTATATCAGTTAATTCGGTACAGTTAAGGAAAGCACCATCGTCTATGTTAACAACACCATCAGGTATGGAGTAGGATGAACCCGGTTTTTTCGACGGGTAGATGCAGATGGTTTCCATTTCTTTATCAAACAAAACACCGTCAACCGTGGTATGATGACTGTGGTTTTTGTCAGCGGAAATGCTTTTTAATTGCGGAAAACCCTCTGTAGAAAGACCTGAAAAGCTAACTTCAGCTTTAAGTACAATATTTTCTGTTCTGTTTGCGTAAGACGATACAGCCTTGGCATCAACCTGTCCATCGCCTGAAAAGGTCATTGTGTTTGTCGAGTCGTCAAATTCCCAGTTAACTCCGCCGTATGAGCCTGAGTATTTAGCGGCGCTGACACCAACCCCCGACACCGCAAAGGTTGCCAAGACGAGAATAGTTGCAAGAAATAAGGATGTGACTTTTTTCATCATTTTCATATTAATTCCTCCCAAAAATAAAAAGTGCGCCTACCGAAGCAGACGCACAAAAAACGCAAACCCCGATAGTCGCCAAACTAACTCAATGTGAATAGGGTGCAACGCACTTATATCCAAATCTAAGGAATTTGCATTTTTATCAAATTCAAGATTTAGATACAAAAAACTAAGCGTAAATTCTCCCAAAAAAGAATACACCCAATTTCACACGATATTAAGTTAGCTTGGCATAATTATTATATCATATCGAATTGCGTTAATCAACTTTTTTGTGCTTTTAAATTATACAGTTGCAATGATGGATGCCAAGGTGCCGTCTCCTGCGAAAAAATTTTAAAACAGTTCAACAAATTCAGGTTTGTAGAGCAAAGGCGATGCCTTTTTAGATAAGAGATAAGAGATAATATTGAATAGTTGAGGGTCTGCGACGCTGATTTTTAATGCCTGTCTTAATCGTTCTTGTAGGGCGTGACGCTTGCGACACGCCGTAAAATAGCGCAGAATTAACGGTTCGTCGCAGAGCGTCGAACCCTACGAACCACGATTCGATCGACTCCGTAGGGGAACATATTATGTTCCCGTTAAAATAATTCGAAAACCAC
>JAGAVE010000004.1 GCA_017942105.1 Clostridia bacterium
ATTTGACCGACAATAAAGCCACTCCAGTTATACGGGTTCGGAAATTCTTCTTTGCTTTTCCACAAACCTATTTTTCTCTTGGCAAAATAGACGGCAGGGGTTTCAACCTTATCTTCAAACAGAATACGGGCGATTTCATAAGGTCCGAAACCGTCAATGGTTAATCTGAAAATTCTGCGTACAACCTCTGCCGCTTCTTCGTCAATCAGCCAGTGATATTTATCGTTCGGGTCTTTCTTGTATCCGTATATCGCACTGTTTGATGTCGGTTTACCCGATTCACCCTTGACCTTTATGGCTGCCCGTTGTTTTTTACTCAAATCCCTCAGATACCATTCATTCATAATATTGAGGAACGGGGCAAACTCGTTGCTGTTAAGGTCATCGCTGTCAACATTGTTTGCAACTGCAACAAAGTGAACTCCGTACTGTCTGAACATAACTTCGGTGTAAAAACCCGTTTGCAGATAATCTCTGCCTATTCGTGACATATCCTTAACGATAATGTGAGCAACCTTTCCTGCTTCAACATCGGCAATCAGCCTTTTCCAAGCAGGTCGCTCAAAGTTACCGCCCGAATATCCGTCATCCGTATAGTGGATGCAATTATCGTACCCCTGCTGCTGTGCGTAGCCTTCGAGGTACTTCTTTTGATTCACAATCGAGTTGCTGTCACCGGTCAACTCATCATCACGGGAAAGTCTTTCGTACAACGCCGTGATTTTTCCTTCAGTCTGTTTCAATGCCATAGTCAGGCACTCCTTTCAGACTGTCGGCTCATTTGTGGTAATTCCATTATACCACACTTTTCGCCGTTTTCCAGTACTTCATTGCGAACAATTCGTAAAATTTTATCTTCCATAGTTTCGTTACCCGTATCGTTATACACAACCTTCACTTTAAATGTTGTTGCACCGATACGGCGGGTTATATATGAATAATTATTGTCTGCTTTGGTTTTATCCAAATTAAATTTACCTCCTATTGCGATTTTTATTGATATAGAGTATAATGCGGTTAGTTCCGTTTGCTGTAATCTGCTGTCAGATATATCAGCGGTTATTATTCAATGTCTTATTCAAAAGAATTCAGCCTCCGAAAAGCAAGGCTAATCAAAGGCTGATTCGTTGTGGTGTCTTAAATTAATGTGTCTTACGATTGATTGATACAATGGCATCACTTCTCCTTCCTTCAGTATTGAGAGTAATATACAAAACGGCAAAATATATTACCCCCCTCACTTATAGGAGAAAATTGGTATACTTTGCGGAACTGTTTTTATGAATTCACTTTAAACTTTGTTTTAACTTTCTGTTAAGGAGGCGACAAGCGATGATTTCGGAAGATTACGAATATGACGAAAGCCGTATAACCGAAGATGAATCCGGCGATTCAGATGAACAGATACGCCGAAGGCTTGTCGAAGAACAGACCTTGGTAGAAGAGCTTGAAGCGGATGCGAAAGAAAACCCGTTTGAGGAAGATGAAGAAGAAAGCGAAGAATCCGAACGAAAGAAGCTGAAACGGGAAATACAGGCAGAAGCACTTGCCCGACTTGAATCAGCAGCAAGAACGGTCAGCGATTTTGAAAACGTTATCGCTTGGTGGGACAGACTTGATGCTAACCGTGAACGCAGAGAACGGTATCACGAATTAAGCAGAAGCGGTGATGACATTCCTTTTGACTACGGTGTTTCAATAAACGAACTCTTTTTTCCCGATACATTGAACAATGTTTTGGAAAAGCAGCTTCGCAAGGGTGATTTTATTGACGATATATTTTACTG
>JAGAVE010000045.1 GCA_017942105.1 Clostridia bacterium
AGTCGATACCGTCGATTTCCGTACCGCCGCAACCGACATAAGCAGGAACGAACTCCTTGAGCTGCTTAACAATATGGTTACCAAATGCAAGACGGAAATGCTCAATAACATAGTCGTCAAGCTCTTCGATTTTCTTAAGGTTTTCATCAGAAACATTGTACTTTGTCTGGCATTCTCTGAACATTTCCTCGAGGTGATTATAGCTGAGTGTTAGGATTTCTGTATACGGTGCTTCAAAGAATTTACCCTTACTGTTAAGGTCGATGGGAATAGCACGGTCATAAACCTTATCGGAAACGGCGAATGTTGAGTCGTCGTTATTGATTGTACCGATGTACCACATATTTTCAGGAAGCTTGAGCTTACCGTCGATAATATGCTTCGGGTCAGTCGGCCATACGCTGGGAACGAGTGAAACAATCCACTCATCTCGTGACGGCATTTCGAGGATTGAAAGAAGCTCAGCGAAGTAATACTCAACACGAGCAATGTTCATCTCGTCGAGAACCGTAATAAAGATGTCCTCTTTAAAAGTTGCTTCGTACATCTTTTTGAGAACTTCTGTTTCGTTGAATCGCTTTGTAAACTCGTTGAAGTAACCGAAGATTTCAGTACGGTCACGCCATGACGGCTGAACTGAAGCGATGGTTACGGGATTCTGGAGGAACTTACCCCAGGCATAAGCAAGTGAAGTTTTACCTGTACCTGAAATACCCTGAAGGATGATAAGACGGGTTGATGCGAATGCTGAAAGGAAAAGACGGATAACCTTGATTTCATAGAAAAGGCCAAGTCTTGAGCAAGCATAGTTACGGAACATATCGCAAATCTCGGGAAGAGTTATCTCGTTGTCATATTCGGGAGCAACATAACCTTCAAGCTCGATATCAACCTGAGTACACTTGTAGAAACGGCTGTAGTCATCAGCTGACTTGTCGATTTCGCCTTCTTCTTTCTTCTCGCCCTCTTCGCCCTGAGCGTTTTCATCCTGCTCGATGAACGGACTTTCGCCCGGCTTGAGACCAAGCTGAGAAACCTTCATAGCAAGGATTCTTTCCTTTTCGTTATGAAGCTTGATGATTTCTCTGTTAAGGTTGCCGACTTCATTAAGAAGCTCTTCCTGGTCAACGAGAGTCTTGCGGACTCTTATGTACTTTCTGATAAGCACAACGAAAAGGAGAATCACAGCAACAAAAACTATAAGCGTTGCAACAACCGTGAGGATTGCAAGAATCCAGTCAACAGCAGTGAAGTCACCTGACCATGATTTAAAAATTGAAATATATTCAGGAATATTGAAGATATTTGCAATACCGAGACCGATACCCTTGAAAATACCCCAAACGCCTTTTATGAAAAACTGATTTAAAAATTCTGCGATAAATTTTGTTACTATCATCTTTCAGTCACCCTTTAAAAGTTAATTAAAATCTGAGTTTATATGTTTACAGGCTTGTGAATGTTATTCGCTTTTTTCAGAAGGTTTTTCTTCCTTCTCTTTCTTTTCCTCTTCTTTTTTCTTTGCCTCCTGCTCTGCGAGGTATTCCTCGATAGCACGGCGTTTTGTATCCTCATCGATGTCTTCAGCCTTAGCCTGCATAAACATCATAATGAGCTTATAAATCTGCCAGATGAAGAAGAGAGCAAGCGGAATAATAATGCAAATCATAAATCCCATCTGACTCTGGAGGAATTCAAGCGCATGGCCGAGACCTGCAATCTTGAGACCTGCCTTTCCCGTACCTGAATTTATCTGCTTACCGATAATTTCATCCGGAGTTACGGGCTTTGTATCTTCCATGGACATTGCGTCACCCTTTGTTACAAAGTGGTTGATCGTGCCGTCATTGTTATAGATAATTTCTGTTATTCTATGGGTGTTGTTACCTCGAACGCTTCTGCCGGTTTCATCCGTAAGAACCGTCGTATAAGTAATAACATCACCGACCTGAAGCTCATTAACATTTTTAACCTCTTTTGAGATAATCATATCTCCTGTTTTGAATGTCGGCGCCATTGAATCTGACTGAATCGTGAAGGGCGTGTAACCAAAAACATTACCGACACCTACATCTGAGCTCTTTGATGTGAAGGTCATAACGGTTATGACAATCGCGACAATTAGGATCAGGACAAGAAGTATATCCGAGATAACTTCCAGCGCCTTTTTGACTTTGTTGTTCATTTTTTACATTCACTCCTGATTTTATTTGACTAAAAGGTCATTTACAAGCACTCAGCGAATGCTCATAAATCGCCTTTCGGCGGTTCTGAATTATTCGGGTGACGATGGCAAAATCGCCACCCGTGAATTGTGACGGTAATCCGCAGAGCAGAGCAACTGCCCTGCGGAAAAATTTTGTTTTTCAGAATTGATTAAAGAAATTAAACAATTGTGAATACAAGATTGAAGTCGATTGAAGCACCTGCTACTGAGTTTTCACAGTCAACATCGTTACCTTCCATCCAAAGGTATACACGAATACGGTTAATACCTGATACAGCATTGAAGTAAGCATTCTCAGCTTTGTTTGAATCCAAAGCACGGATACCAACTGCTGTACTTGAGTACTGAGCTTCCTGCATGATGTTGCTACCGTTACCTGTCGGTGTACGGTTTGCGAACGGAGCATCGATGTAAACATCGGGAACTGTTGCACCGTCTGCATAACCTGAAGCCTCAGTATGGTTTGTTGACTCAGGCTCATACATAACAACACGGTTCTGAAGAGCATTCTGAGGAACTACTCCAAGGATTGCTGCTGCTTCTGACTTTGCTGCAACTGTACCGCAGTTAATAACTGCCATTCTCATTGCAGAAACAACGTCAGCATTATCTTCGCAAGTAATTGTTGATTCGTTCCAGTAAACCTTCTGATCCTGACCAACCTTAACGAAAAGGTCGAATACAACATAACCGCTACCAACATCAGAATCAACCTTAGTAGCATTGATACGACCTGCATCGTTGATTGAACCTGAATAGAATACAGGCAATGAGTTATCAACGAAGAGTGCTGATGATGAGGGAGAAAGAAGCTCGGGGAAGTTATTTTCGTTGCCTTCATAAGCTGCCCAACGAGCTGTCGATTCGCCCTTGATATCAGCAAGAGTAAGCATTGTTGTGAATGCGTTAGCATTAGCTGAAAGCTGAACACCGTCAGGAGAAGTGATGTTGAGTTCCATTGTCTCAACTTCGACTCTCTTAGCCATTGAGAACCATGCAAATGTTGATGATGTCAACACGATTGCTGAAACAACAAGCATAGCAATGGCTGAAATAAACGTACGCTTTTTTAATGTTTTTTTCATTTGTGTCTTTACCTCCATAAAGATTTTATGCCTCGGCGACCGTTAACGCGCCGCCAAACGCACAAGTGATTTCTGATAGATGTCCCATCCACCGGGAGTTTTTCGGCCTTCCCAGTAACCCGGTTTGCAAGAATTGCATCTCCCAAAATTTCAGCTGAATATTACCTTCCAACCGACCACTTTCCCGGAGTAACTGAAACATAATCAGAAGTAAGTAAAACGCTAGGAATTAAACCAATTCAAACACAAGGTTTGCAGAAATGAGCTGGCTCTGGAGAGAGTCTGTGCAGTTAGCATCCTGACCTTCCATCCAGATGTAAACTCTGATACGGTTTACACCATTCTCGATGTTGATAACCTGGTCCTGAGAACCTGTATCAACGGGGCAAGCATAGCCTGAACCGATTGTGATGTTACCTGCTGAACCTGAAGGTACGGTGTATGCACCGTCTGCAAGAATACCGCTAACACCCGTACTTGAGATGGGGTTAGTGTTGCGTGCGTTTTCATTGGTAGCGAAAATGACTGCTTCTGAACCGCTTGTAGCCTGTGCGGGTGATGAACCCTTAGTAACAGTGCCACAGTTTACGAAACCGATACGCATTGAGTTTGCTGCTTCTGCGATAGCTGTCGTTCCGTCTGTTGCATCATCCTTAACGGTGATGTTTGACTTGCCGATCTTAAGCTGAGCTGTCTCTCCGCCTGTGTAATCAACGAAAACATCGAATACATAGTATCCTGCCATCTTACCGCCTGCCGGTGTAGCAAAACCTGACTTGCCGTAGATATCTACGCCGTTGCCGGATGTTGTTGCAAGGCTTTCAAATGTGTTTGCGCCCTTATCAACGCCGCCCGTAAAGAATGCCGGCAATGTGTTAAGAGCAAAGCTTGAAGATGCCGGTTCAATCATTTCCGGGAAGAAATTGTAATCTGTAGACACAGCCTGGAAGCCTGTCGTAGATGTACCGTTAAGATCTTCAATCGTCAACTCATCTGTAAACACTGATGCGTTAGCAGAAATCTGGATACCTTCGCCCTGCTTTGTGACCTTAAGGTCGAGGCTGTTAGCTGTTGCGCTTCTGCCCAAAGAGAACCAAGCGAAAGATGCAGTCGTAAGAACGATAGCAGAAAGAAGAAGCATGGAGATAGCCGCAAAGAATGCACGGTTTTTCTGATTCTTCTTAAACATAGTCCTTTTCTTTACCTCCTTCATAGATTTTATGTACGGTTTCCCGTCATAATATATATCTCAAATGTGCCTGAGACCTGAGCTTGAAACCATTTGTTTATGATTCTGATGATCCGTCACTACCATCAGCTTCTTCGCAGAAGAAATTCATAGACATTTTGATTTCGCCTTCAAGGATCTTGTTAACACATTCAGGATCCCAACCTTCGAGCCAGACAACGACTGTATATTTATCAATCTCGCCTGCTCTGAAAAGATCAACCTTATTTTCCATAACCTTGGTTGAGGAAACAAAGTTTTTATCAACGGCATATTCGCTCTCACCCTGATTATTGAGATTAAGCTCAAGCTTATCCGTTGTGCCCTTTTGCGGCTTTGCGTAAATCGTCGGTTCACCGTTGTGGAAAACCATAACTCGCATTGCCTCATCAACACCGAGCGAAACAGCTTCAATGTTTATCTCGGCCTTGTACTCAACATCAACCGTACCGCCGTTCTTGACATAGAAAGTATATGCAAGGAAGCTCTGGCCGTTTGTGTTATTGTGCGAACCGTCGATGCTGTCGAGGTCATTGGGAAGCCAATCCAATGTAGTGTCACGCATATCGACACATTTTTCACCTGTCAGGAAACGGGAGGCATTTTTGAAATCCTTCGTTTCTGAGAGGATGATGCCCATATTGTAAGCATCCTTATCCATTGTGACCGTGAAGTCACCTGCTTTATTTATGTACGAGGAGCAGGCAAACATCAACGAAAGGAAAAGCAACATCAGAACAAGAATAACTGTAAGGATACGGATTAAAGCTTCTCTTTTCTTGACCTTCTTGGATTCGGATTTAACGCCGTATTTCCCCATTGCGTCGTAATTCTCAGGAACTTCGACTCCGGGCGGCAAATCATTTTTCTTTTTCTTAGCCAAGCTGACCCTCTCCTTAACTTATTTGCTTATCTTTAACAAACTCTCCGAAATACGGACCGCTGAAACGGTCAGCACCCATCTTGTTGATTAAATCAAAGACTTCCTTTGTTTCGATTCCGTCAACGATTACCTGCGTATCAATCTTCTTGCAGAAATCTATGATACCCTGAACCGTATTCTGAACCTTTTCGCTGTAGAGTATATCTTCAATCATGCTCTTATGAATTCCGATATAGTCAACATCATAATGAGCAAGGTTTGAAAGCGAGGTGTACTCAAGGCCGAGGTCGTCGATTGAAATTCTGAAGCCGAGCTCACGAAGCGCCTTGATTGTTTCAATGACCTTATCCTTCGTTGCTTCAAGGATACTCTCGGTAATATTGAAGCAGAAGCTCTCGGGAGAAATTTCGTACTTATCAACAATCTTCTTAACCTGAGAAACAAAATTCTTCTTCGTAAGTGTTTTAACAGAAACCCAGATGATAACGCTGTTCATATCAACATCACGCTCGGCGCAACGCCTGATAGCTTCGCAAGCCTCCTCAACTGCCCAGAGATTAAGCTGAACAACCTGATTTGATTTTTCAGCAACGGGCATAAAAACCTTTTCGGGAATAACGCCCTGAATTCTGTCGTTGATCTGCATCTTCGTTTCGAAATCAATCGCCATATTAAGATGAATGTCAAACACCGGTCTGTATGTAAGCTCGATCGTTCTTATTCTTGAACCGGTTTCGGGATTCTTTTTGTTCTCTGCCATAGCGACACACTCCAAAGATTATCGGTTTATATTATATATATTATAAATGTATACGATTTTTTGCGTTTCATCGGCACCGTTTTTTAGAGGCACCTCTACACATAAAGACACTAATATACACATAATACTTTAACACACTAATCAATATTAGTCAACAAATTTTTTTGCAATAAACGCAAAAAATTCTCACAGAAATTTGTGAGAATTTTCATAATTTTATTCTATTGTTTTTATAAAACTCCGCAGATATTTTTCACCTCAAAAAGAAGTTTATTAACCTGAGAAATTCTTTCATTGATTGCGAAATATTTTGCGGAATTTTTTTCATAATCAGTTATGAAATCGTAGAAATTTTTTGCCTCGTATGCCATCATAATATGCTTCTCGATTTCACCCTGAATTAATTCTTTTCTTCCGTCCGCAAAATGAATTTTTACTCCCGTCAGCATTGAAACCGAGTCAATGGAAATCGTTCCTTCATCGCCGAAAATCTGCGAGCCGCAATAGTCCTGTCCGATTTTTGAATAAGTCAGCGTCACCTGCTTATCGGGATAGTTAAGCACAGCCGTACCGTAGCCGTCAGCACCCGTTTCGATAAAGCCTGCAGATGCAGAAATCTTTTCAGGAAGACCGAAAAATTCAAGCGCGGGATAGTAGCAATAAATTCCTAAATCACGCAGGCAACCCGTCTTCATTTCGGGATTGAAAATATTCGGATTTTCTCCGTTTTTCAGAGCTTTATATTTTGAAGAAAGCTGAGAAAAATCGAAGTGAGCCGTTGTGATTTTTCCGATTTTTTCAAGAGCGCTTTTTATCTTTTCGGTATGCGGCGCATGCATCATCATTATCGCTTCCGTGTAGACCAATTTTTTCTCCTTTGCTAAAGAAAAAAGCTCGGAAAATTCATCGGGTGTTATCGTTATCGGTTTCTCGCAGAGAACATGTTTTCCGTTCTCAAGCATAAGCTTGCTCTGCTCAAAGTGAAGCGAATTCGGACTTGCGATATAAACTGCATCTATATCACTTTTTGCAAACTCATTTATATCCGTATAAACCTTTTCGCAACCGAATTTTTCTGCAAATTCTTTTCCCTTTTCATAGGTGCGTGAATACATCGCGGCAAAGCACATCCCCTCAACGGTCTGCGCGCCTTTTACAAATGATTCGGCAATCCATCCGGAACCGATAACACCGTATTTAATCATATTTTTCTCCTTATAAATTAATCTTTATTTTTTCTGTTTTTTATCGTTTTGAAAATTTGAAACACTCCTGCCGAAAACATAATCACAGGCACAAGAATCCATAATCCGAAACTCTGAACCGTTTCCTTTACAGAAAAGGTTTCTGTAAATTTCACCAATGGAACACCGATTCCGATCAGCGTGAAAACAATGCCTATATACAAACCTAACATATCTGTTCTGAATCTGTCAAAAAATCCGGAAACCGATAAGTGGAATAAAATGAACACGGAAGAAACCAACGCAAAAAATGCTCCTATAAAAATCAAAGCTGTTTCTGCTCTGACAATTCCGAGAATCAGCAAAGCAACACCCGCCAGAAACGATATGATCACCAGCACTGCTCCTGCAATCTTTGCAATATTAAATCTTGGCATTACTTCATTTCTTTCATTTTGATTAAAAAATATTCTCTTAAAAAAGAATATTCCGAAAGCCCAGAATACCAGGGTGAAAATTAACATATCGTATTGTTTATTCTTAATACTTATGTAGTCAGCAAATATGAGAAAACCGAAACCGTAAAGGAAAAAACCTGCTTTAAAAAGCATATCAAAAAAGCTTGTTATTTTTTCTTTTTCAAAAATCTGCCCGATAGTTTTCATAGCCATTGATACGCTGCAAATCAAAAACGGAACAAATATTATTTTCGGACTCGTTGTTTTGATCATAAAGTATGTAAGCAATCCCGTAATAAAAAGTGCAGAAACAAGTTTTCCTGTATAACCGCCGTTTAACATAGTTCGCCAACTTTCAAATTAAAATAATATTTTACAAATCATTCCGATAAATCCGGGTTTTTGGAGTTCTTTTGCCTCCTTGGAAAAGGAGGTGGCAGACCGTAAGGTCTGACGGAGGATTGATTTTGTTTTTTCCAATCCTCAGTCCTACGGACAGCTCCTTTGCCAAAGGAGTCCAAGGAGGAAAGTTGGATAATAAATGGTCTGCGGCGCAGAAACATAATTCTATGTCATTCCGAACGCAGTGAAGAATCCTTTCTTTTTCAAGATCCTTCGCTTTGCTCAGGATGACACTAATAAAGATCCCAATAAAGCCGTAAATAACATAAATTATCGGTTCGTCGCAAAGCGTCGAACCCTTCGGATACACATCAATCAATGTTGTAGGGACGGGCGTCCTCGACCGTCCGTTTATCAGCAAAATTTGCGGGCCGTCCGGGAGGCCGGTCCCTACGCATACATATATAGATTGTGCAAAAATCGTATCATCCCTGCAAATCCGAATTTGTTTAAATAAATCATTTTAACAAGTCCGTTCTGAACATTTCTATATGCATCAGAATGTGTCCTATATTTCCTTCACCTGCATACTGCGTTACATCGAAAAAATTGTGATTTAAATCAGACCAAATTAATTCATTTTCATCTCCGCCAACCTGTTTTTCTTTATTAAGCTTGCCGACATAAACTTCAAGATAACACTTTCCTAAAGGATACGAAAAATCCATTAAATGAGAAAGAATAATATCGTCTTTCGTTATTGTGGTTTCTTCTTCAAGCTCTCTGTATGCAGCGTCAAAACCGCTTTCGTTTTTCTCTATTTTTCCGCCGACAAAATTCAACAATCCTTTATATGGATTTCTTTCTCTTTTGCACATCAGAATTTTATCTTCATCTTTATTAAAAACCACTATTGCGTTATATCCCTGTATAAGCCACCTCTGCAAAATATTACAACCTGATTATATCTTTTTTCTTCACTTTTTTCAACGATTAAATATATTGTCTTGAAATTTTATTCACTTGCGTTTATAATATAGAAAGTATTTTTAGAAAAGGAAGAAAAATATGAAGCTTGGTATAGTAGGTCTGCCGAATGTCGGCAAAAGCACACTCTTTAACGCAATCACAAACGCAGGCGCTCAGTCTGCAAACTATCCTTTCTGCACAATTGAGCCGAATGTAGGCGTTGTTGCCGTGCCGGATAGCAGAATAGACGCTCTGGCTGAGATGTATAGCCCTGCAAAGATCACACCTGCAGTTATCGAATTTGTTGACATTGCAGGTCTTGTTAAGGGTGCCTCAAAGGGTGAAGGTCTCGGAAATAAATTTCTTTCACACATCCGTGAGGTTGACGCAATCATTCATGTTGTTCGTTGCTTTGAAAATGACGATATCATCCATGTTGACGGAAGCGTTGACCCTGCTAGAGATATTGAAACTATCAATCTCGAGCTCATTTTCTCCGATATTGAGATGGTTGAGCGCCGTATTGACAGAACTGCAAAGGCAATGAAGGGTGACAAGAGCCTTGCAAAGGAATACGAATTTCTTAAAAGACTCAAGGAGCATCTTGAAGAAGGAAAATCGGCAAGAAGTATTGACTGCGACGATGATGAAAAAGCAATCATCAGCGATATCGCTCTTCTTACATCAAAGCCTGTTATCTACGCCTGCAATATGAGCGAGGATGACTTTGCAAACAATATTGAATCCAATGCCCGTTTCAACGCAGTCTGCGCAATCGCAAAAGAGGACGAGTCTCAGGTGCTTCCCATCTGCGCAGAGCTTGAAGCTGAAATCGCAAGCCTTGACAAAGAAGAAAAAGAAATGTTCCTCGCTGAGCTCGGCGTTGAAAAAGGAGGTCTTGACCTCCTCATCCAGAGAAGCTACGACCTTCTCGGCCTTATATCTTACCTTACTGCGGGCACTCCCGAAGTCAGAGCCTGGACG
>JAGAVE010000046.1 GCA_017942105.1 Clostridia bacterium
CATAGTCAGCATAGATATGACCGATGAAATCTGCACCGATGGAATATGTCGGATGAACGCCGTCCTCTGAGAAGGCTTTCCAGTCTGTTTTGACGCAAGCGGCGGCAAGGATTCCGTCAAGAGGAATGAAGAGGTCTGCATATTCTCTTGCGAGCTTGCGGACGATCTGAATCTTCGGGTCAAGGTCTTCGCGGAAATAAAGCTTATCCTCAGCGGGAAGAAGGAATTGCTCAATCATAACGATTTTTGCGTTAGTTTCCTTTTTGATTGCATCGAGAACGGTTCTGTATCTCTTCTCAAATTCTTCGTTCGGGAGCCATTCTCTGCTTTCTGCTCTGTGCCATGTATCATTAACACCGATGAGGATTGAAACAATGTCCGGCTGTATATCAATAAAATCTTTTTCAAGCCTTTCGACAAGGTTGATGGTCTGATCGCCGCTTATGCCTAAATCGATGAATTCAAAATCCATTCCCGGGAAATAGTCCGTAAGATATTTTGCGGCATATTTCGGATATCCGTTTCCGAGGTCGTGGATGTCGTCTCTGTTACGGTCAGCATCAGTAATGCTGTCACCCTGAAATAAAATTCTCATAAAAGTTCCTCCGTTTTTATTTCAATTATTTTAAAAAATTCTTTCTCTCCGCAGACGGAAATAAAAAGATTTTTTCTTTCAAAAGTTGTAAAAACTTTTCCGTATTTTTCGAAAGTTTTTTCTTTTTCTTCGAAGCAATAATTTTTTAAATTTCCTATGGTTTCAGCGTTGCATTTAACAGCACTTTCTTTGAGCGTCCACAGTCTTGTAAATTCTTTTTCGGGTGAAGGTGAAGAATAGATTGTTTCTTTTTCCGCCTGTGAAAAGCATCTCTCAATAACTGCGTTTTTTGCTTCAAGAATGTCCTGAATATCAATACCTACGGGCGTTTCGGACACGGCGACGGCAACGCCTGAGGCTGTGTGGCTGATATTGAAAAAGATGTTTTCGCAATCCTTTAAAAACGGTTTTCCGTTTTCGCCGATAACAACTTCAAAATTTTCAATGCCGAAAAATTTCAATGATTTTTTCAAAAGAAGGTAAGAAACAACGCAGTTTTCTTTATCTCTTTTCAGTTTCAATTTTTCAAATTTTTCTCTGCGTTTTTCAGGAAGAAAATCCGAAAAATTTTCGCAGGAAAAATTCTCATAATCATCAAAAAAATAAATCATTTTTTCAGCTCTCATCATAATGCTCTGTGAAGAGGTGAACATCACCGCCGTCTCGTTCACGGTAGCCTATTATTGTTGCAAGGTTAACATTGTGAATGCTTCTGAAAATATTCATATCAACCTTGTCGTTTTCTTCGGTTAGTTTTCTTATAAGTTCCTTGATCTCCTGTCGCTTTGAACCGTCGCAGGTTTCGGCATCCTTTTTTGTAACGCTGCAAGCGCAACGGATAAACTCAAGCTCATTATACCTTGCCCAGGAAATTATGTCTCTTTCTCTGACCATATAAAGAGGACGAATGAGTTCCATTCCCTCAAAGTTTGTGCTTTTGAGCTTTGGCATCATTGTCTTTATTTCCGCACCGTAGAGCATACTCATAAGCGTTGTTTCAATAGCATCGTCAAAATGGTGGCCGAGGGCGATTTTGTTGCACCCCATATCCTGGGCCTGCTTGTAAAGATAGCCTCGCCTCATCCTTGCGCAAAGGTAGCAGGGTGAACCGCCGCCGACATTTGAAACAGAGTTGAAAATAGGAGAATTGAAAACAGTTATCGGCAGGTCGAGGGTCTTGGCGTTTTCAATAATTTTTTGTCTGTTTTCTTCGTGATAACCGGGGTCCATAACGATGTATTCAACGCTGAAGTCAAAATCGCTGTATTTCTGCAGATGTTGCATACATTTTGCAAGGAGCATCGAGTCTTTTCCGCCTGAAATGCAGACGCCGATCTTGTCGCCGGGTTTAATTAGCTGATAATCCTTGATTGCGGCAACGAAGTTGTTCCATATAGTTTTACGGTATTTTTTGATAATGCTTCTTTCAATAAGCTGGTGTTTTTCCATAAATAACTCTCTTTATTGTAATTAACTTTATTTTATCACCACTTTTGACAATTTACAACAGTACATACAAAGTTTTTAGGTTGAAAAAGTGAGAAATTTAATGTATAATGACTCCATATATTTTTGGAGTTGATTTTTTGAACAGATTGAATGATTATAAAGTTATGCCGACGGTGGCTCTCCGCGGTCTTGTTATTTTCCCCGGGATGACGCTGAATTTCGATGTCGGCAGACAACGCTCAATAGATGCGATAAAGGCCGCAATGGCAGATACGAGAGAGGTTTTTCTTGTTGCGCAGAAGGATGTGCGCGATGATGAGCCTGAATTTGACCAGATTTTTAAAATGGGTACGGTTGCCAGAATCAGCCATATTCTCAAAATGCCTAACAGCGATACGATCAGAATTTCAGTTGAGGGTCTCTATCGCGCGGCTCTCGTTGATATGCTGCAGACTCAGCCGTATCTCATTGCGGATGTAAAGATGAGAAAAAGTACGGCAATAAAGGCTGAAGACAAGGATTATGAAATTGCACTCGTAAGGCAGACAAAGGATTTCTTTGAAGATTATGCGGATGTTGCTCCGCAGATGCCCGGTGATCTCATCCTTGAGGTTCTTGAGAAAAATTCAGCAGGTGAGCTTGCCGATTATATCGCAGGCAATATAATGCTCGAATATAAGAAGCGCCAGACAATTCTCAATGAGGTCAATCCTCTTCGCAGGCTTGAAAAGGTTTGCTGCCTTCTTGCAAAAGAGGGCGACCTTATGCGCCTTGAAAACGATATAAACAGGAAAGTTCAGGAAAATATCGATAAAAGCCAGCGCGAGTATTATCTTCACGAGCAGATGAGAGTTATTTCCGACGAGCTGAATGACGGGCTCTCTCTTCTTGATGAATGTGAAGATTTCAGAGAGAAAATCAAGGCTCTTGCTCTTGATGAAGAGAGTGAGAAAAAGCTTCTTAAGGAGTGTGCACGCCTTGAAAGAATGGCGCCGACCTCTCCTGAAGCTACGGTCAGCAGAGTTTACATCGAAACCTGCATTGACCTGCCGTGGAACAAGCTTACTCAGGATAATCTTAACATTGCAAATGCAAAAAAGGTGCTTGACCGTGACCATTACGGAATGGAGAAGGTCAAAGAGAGAATTGTTGAAGCTCTTGCTGTCAGAAAGCTTTCAGACGGCGGCTACGGTCAGACGCTTTGCTTCGTAGGCCCTCCGGGTGTCGGTAAAACATCGATCGCGAAGAGTGTTGCCGAGGCTATGGGTAGAAAATTTTCCCGTGTTTCTCTCGGCGGTGTTCACGATGAGGCTGAAATAAGAGGTCACAGAAAAACTTATATCGGCTCGATGCCGGGCAGAATTATCTCTGCCGTAAAATCAGCAGGCACCAGAAATCCGATTATTCTTCTTGATGAAATTGATAAGCTCGGCTCTGATTATAAAGGTGACCCGTCATCGGCGCTTCTTGAGGTGCTTGACGGCGAGCAGAATGCAACCTTTACAGATCACTATATTGATATGCCGTTTGACCTGAGCAAGGTTATGTTTATTACGACGGCTAATGATAAATCAACGATTCCTGCGCCTCTTCTTGACAGAATGGAGGTCATTGAGCTTCCAAGCTATACTCACGAGGAGAAATTCAATATCGCTAAAAAACACCTCGTACCCAAGCAGGTAAAGCTTCACGGACTTGATGCAAAAACCTTTAAAATCAACGATAAGGCTCTGCGAGATGTTATTGACGGTTATACCCGTGAAGCAGGTGTAAGACGCCTTGAACAGCAGATTGCAGCTCTTTGCAGAAAGGGCGCGGCGGCTATTGTTTCAGGTGAGGAGAAAGCTGTTTCGGTTAAGGTGACTAGTCTTGAAAAAATGCTCGGACCGAAAAAATATATGCCCGAAACGATTGATGAGGACTATGCAGTCGGCGTAGTTAACGGGCTTGCGTGGACAAGTGTCGGCGGCGAAATGCTTCAGGTCGAGGTTGCAGTGCTTGACGGTACGGGCAAGGTTGAGCTTACAGGTTCACTGGGTGATGTTATGAAGGAATCTGCTATGGCCGCAATCAGCTTTATCAGAAGCAGAGCTGAAAAATACGGAATTAATCCGAATTTCTATAAAGAAAAAGATATTCATATCCATGTGCCGGAGGGTGCGGTACCAAAGGACGGCCCGTCTGCAGGTGTGACGATGGCAACTGCTTTGCTCTCTGCGTTGACAGATACTCCTGTTGACAGTTATACGGCGATGACGGGTGAAATCTCCCTTCGAGGAAGAGTTATGCCTATCGGCGGTCTTCGTGAAAAGACAATGGCGGCGTACCGTATGGGCATCAGAAAAGTTATTATCCCGAAAAAGAATGTGCCTGACCTTGCTGAGGTTGACCTAAAGGTAAAGAATTCAATAGAGTTTGTTTCTGCTGCCAGCCTTGACGATGTTTTTGAAAACGCACTTGTGAAGAAGAATGATGGTAAAAAAGCAGTTGCGGCAATGGCGACGGAAAAGAAGGTCGGCTATAACATTATGAGAACCTGAGGAGGCAGATTATGAGATTTGATAAGGTTAAATACGAAGCATCTTACGGTACATCTGCTCAGTTGCCGAAAAGCGAGGCTGTTGAAATTGCATTTGCGGGGCGATCGAATGTCGGCAAATCCTCTATGCTCAATAAGGTTCTTAACAGAAAGAATCTTGCGCGCGTCAGCTCCGTTCCGGGGAAGACGGTTACTGTCAATTTCTTTGACTGTGACGGTGTGAAGCTCGTTGACCTTCCCGGTTACGGCTATGCTAAGGTTAATTTCAACGAGAAAAAACGCTGGGCAGACCTTATGGAGGGTTATTTCAACTCAGGAAGAAACATCCGTCTGGTCGTTCAACTGACGGATATGCGCCATCCGCCGACGAAGGATGACCTTGATATGATGCGCTTTCTCAAGGATGCAGGCTTCAGCTTCATCGTTGTGATGACGAAGAGTGATAAGCTCAACAAAACCGAGAGGAATAAACGCCTTGAAGCTATTAAGGAAGAGCTTGCGGAGTTTGGCGATGTTGAAGCGATTCCTTTTTCAGCACAGAATGGAGAGGGAGCTGAAAAAATCCGCGAAGCGATTGAAAAATTCTCCGTAAACGAATAAAAATGAAGCCTGTTGCTTTTCAGCAACAGGCTTTACTGTTAGTATATTTTAAATGATTGCGATATTTCTGCTGATCCAACCGAAGAGGAAGTCGAAAATCTGAGTGAAAATATTTGATAAGAAAATCGCAACTCTTTCGAAGAAGCCAAGTTTATCAACAAATTCATAATTTGTAACATCGTTGTTTTCGTCCTCAGCGTAATCGACCATAGTGTCTGAACTTGCCGAATGCTTAACAAGCTCAAATGTAACATTTTGGCAACCGTTAAAGGCGTTTTCTGCAATGTATTCAACGGTTTTGGAAATGTAAACTCTTTCAAGAGACGGGCAGTTTGCAAAGATATATTCGTTAATTGCGCCTACTCCATCGTTGAAGTTAACTCTTTTGAGAGACGGGCAGTTTGCAAATGCGCTTTCAAAAACTTCGCAATAATCACCGCCGATGGAAATTTCCGTAATTGCCGTGTTTGAAAAGGCGAGACCGCCGATGAAAGCGATGTCTGAACCGAAGGTTACATCTTTGAGCTTTTCGCAGTTTTCAAAAGCTGAAGAGTCAATACTGTAAACATTGCTCAAATCGGCCGATGTCAGGTTTTTGCATCCGCTGAATGAATGGTAACCGACATATGATACTTTTGAAAAATCAATTTTTTCGATTCCGCTGTTTGTGAATGCGTATTCCCATACTTCGACGGGTGCGGTGAGAATGACTTCTTTAAGGTTCTTGCATCCGTTGAAAGCATATGCACCGATTACAGTAACGCTTTCGGGAACGGTGAAGCTGGTTTGGTCTGATGTACGGATGAAATGCTCGAGATATGATTCTGTATAAACGGTGCCGTCATAATCTTCGTATGAATAAGTGTAATAAAGAGCGTCGCCGTCAAAATGATAATTTTCATTATCCTCGCTGATGATGAATTTGCTGAGGCTGTTACATTCGTTGAATGCGCCGGCTACATCAAAGATAGAGCTGCCGAGATAGATTTCTTCAATAGCTGTGTTTTTGAAAGCGTCAACATAGATGTATTCAAGTGAGTCGCCAAGGTTGACTTCTTTGAGGTTTGAACAATCGGCAAAAGCACCCGTTGCGATATCCGTAACGCTGTCAGGAATCGTAACTTCCTTAAGATTTCTGCAGCTTGCAAATGCAAAAGAGGGGATAGAATAAATATTATCGGTCAGTGTGATTTCTTCGATGCCTGACATAAAGAAGCAGTAATCGGCAATGAAATCAATTTCTTCGGGAACGGTATAGGATTTCTCGTTTCCGAGGTAAGCATAAAGAACATTCTGGCCGAGAATTATTTCGCCGTTGTCAGAGTTTTCTGCGAAGTAGCCGAGAACGGGTGTGTATTCAAAAACACCTTCGCCGAAATAAACAAACATTGCTGTTTCGGGGATGACTACCTTCTCAAGGTGTGAAGCGCCTGAAAAAGCGTAATCGTAAATGCAATCGATCGTTTCGGGAAGAACGATTTCTCTGATATCGTAGCAATCAGCAAAAGCCATAAAGCCGATTTCTGTAACTGTTGCCTCGATATCCTCATAAAGGATTGTTTCTGGGATTGTTACGCAGGCGTCGAGGGTGGGATATCCTTCCTCGTCAAGCTCATAGCCGGAAACGGTGGCGTATGAATATTCGTTGCTGATGGTGAGATCGTAGTAAATGCCGTCCTGAATCATCGAGGTGTAGAAATAATCATCCTCGCTGTAGTCGTCCTCGTATGCAGTTGCACTTACTGCAAACACAGACATTGTTAAGATTGCCGCAATAATGATTGCTAAGATTTTTTTAGAGATACCTTTCATAATAATAACCTCTCCCTTTGTTTTTCAGATTTCTGATCTGTGGCTTAAACATACTCCTTTTTTTGGTAACATTCAAGGTTTTTTTGGTTAAAAATGGTTACAGTTTGGGGTCTAAAAGTAACAGAAAAGCCGTCGTGACCATTAAATGGTTACAACGGCTTGAATTTTTTGTTATTGATTCATCACATTGACTCGGGAACTGTGATTCTGAGCATTTCAAGGATGTTTTTGATAGTGTCTTTAACGCAGATGCAGAGGTAGAGTCTTGCCTGCATAAGTTTTTCATCCTCGCAGTTAACACGGCAGGAATTATAGAACTTGTGGAAAAGCGTTGCCAGATCGACCACATAACGAGTTATTTTTGCAGGGTCATAATTCCTTGCGGCAACTACTATCTCGTTTGTAAGGCCCGCTAAATGACGAATTAACTCGCGTTCTTCGCTTTCTTTGAGCATCTCAAGCTCTTCTGATGAGCAATCACGGGCAGAAATACCTTCACTTTCAAGCTTTTTGATGATTGAACAGATTCTTGCGTGTGCATACTGACAGTAGTAAACGGGGTTCTGTGAGCTCTGCTCAACTGCAAGGTCAAGGTCAAATTCCATCTGCGAACCGGGCTCTCTCATATTGAAAAGGAAGCGGACTGCGTCAATAGGAATTTCTTCGAGAAGGTCAACAAGTGTGATGGCTTTACCTGTTCTCTTGGACATACGGACAACCTCACCGTCACGGGTAAGACGGACGAGCTGCATAAGAATAACATCGAGCTTGTCTCCGCCGACGCCGATTGCATCGAGCGCACCCTGCATTCTTGCAACATGGCCGTGGTGGTCAGCGCCCCAGATATCGATTGCGATGTCAAAATTTCTGACTGCAAGCTTGTTACGGTGATATGCGATATCTGCTGCGAAATAGGTCGGGTTTCCGTTTGCACGGATGAGAACATCGTCCTTGAGCTCAAGCTTGTCGATATCCTCCTGAGAGTAACCCTGCTTCTGAAGTCTTGCTGTCTGAACTTCAATATTCTTGTACCAGAGAGCACCGTCCTTTTCGTAAGTAAGACCCTTCTGCTTCATAAGCTCAAGAGTGTCTTTAAGCTCCGAACCGTTATGAAGGGTGCTTTCGTGGAACCATGTATCGTATTCAATACGGTATTTTGTAAGGTTATCCTGCATAGCCTTGATGTTTTTGGGCAAAGCGAAGTCAACGAGAGCCTTTCTTCTTTCTGCCTCGGGAGCTTCGATATACTTATCGCCGTAAACATCGGCAAATTCCTGGGCTCTGACTTTGATGTCTTCGCCGTGGTAGCTGTCCTCGGGAAGCTCGATTGCATCTTCACCCTTATAAATCTGCTGATATCTGATATCAAGAGAAAGTGCGAATTTATCTATCTGGTTGCCTGCATCGTTTATGTAAAATTCGCGACTCACTTCGTACCCTGCGTAATCAAGCACTGCGGCAAGACAGTCACCGAGGGCGCCGCCTCTTGCATTACCCATATGCATCGGGCCTGTCGGGTTAGCGGAAACAAATTCAACATTGATTCTCTTTCCTTTGCCGTAATCTGAACGGCCGTAGTTATTGCCTTTTTCGCGGATATCCTTGAGGATGTCTGCATAGTAGCTGTCGCTGAGGTAGAAATTCATAAATCCCGGGCCTGCAACCTCCGCACGAAGGAAATATGTACCGTCAAGAGAGATGTTTTCCATAATTGTATCTGCAATCTTTCTCGGAGCAGAGTGAAGCTCTCTTGCCCAAACCATAGCGGCATTTGCAGAAAAATCGCCGTTTGCGCGGTCTGCAGGGATTTCAACCTTGAATTCTGCCGTCGGCATCTGTGCAAATGCACCGTTGTTAACAGCAGCTTCAACTGCTGAATAAACTGCGTTTTTAAGCTGTTCCTGAACTTTATTAACAATATAAGACATCAGCTTACCTCCTTAAAGTTAGCGGTGATTTTGATTCTGTTTTTGTTGAGAAGCTCGTTGTTGAAATCGAGCGAATATGAAAAATCAAGAACGATTTTTTCGTTCTCTTTGAATTCAGAACGGACAGAAGATGTAAAAACCCCCATCATAATCTGACCTACGGGTGTGTTGTAACAGCAGAGGTTGCGCTTGCCTTTCTCCATTTTAAGCTCCGTGTTATATGCTCCTTTACGCGAAACGGTAACACGGTTAGAATTTTCGACCCGTATCGTCGTTGTGCAACCCATAAGCTCCTCAGACTGCTCCTTATAAATAACGGAATAATCGTCAGCGGTACCGAAAATTTCTGCGGTTGTCGTAAGCTCGGATTTTTCTCGCTGTCCCTGAACATCGTGATAATCGTGAATGGTTATAAGGCAGTTCATCCGTTCCATCTCTCCATTGCGATAGTAAGAAGTCTGTCTATAAGCTCAGTGTAGGGGACGCCTGAGGCGGCAAACATTTTCGGATACATACTGATTGATGTGAAACCGGGAATGGTGTTCGGCTCGTTGAGCATAACAAGACCGTCAGATTTCCGAACGAAGAAGTCAACTCTTGCGAGACCGCCGCAGCCGAGAGCTTTGTAAGCGTTTCTTGCCGCCGCGCGGACTTCCTCGTGCTTTTCGTCAGAAAGTCTTGCGGGGATATGAAGCTCGCTTGCGGGATTAACATACTTCGCTTCGTAATCGTAGAAATCGTTGCAGGGGACAACCTCACCGCAGACTGATGCAACAGGCTCGTCATAGCCCATAACTGCACATTCAACCTCAATGCCGTCAATGCCTTCTTCAAGGACGAGTCTTGAATCTTCTCTGAAGGCCTTTTCGATTGCGGCGGCAAGAGCCTCTTTACTGTCTGCTTTGCTTACACCGACGGATGAACCTGCGTTTGCGGGCTTTACGAAAATAGGGAAGCCGAGGTAGTCGGCAGCCTTTTCGATGTATTTTTCAGGTTCTTTGCCGTAATCGTAAGAGTTGAAGCCTATCCACTTCGCCTGGGGAATACCTGCGGCGTCGGCAAGTGTATTTGTCATAATTTTATCCATACAGCAAGCAGATGAGAGCATATCGCATCCTACATAGGGGATGCCTGCAACCTGCATAAAGCCCTGAATTGTACCGTCTTCGCCGTTTCTTCCGTGAAGTACGGGGAAAACAACATCGATATGAATAACCTTTGCACCGTCGTCCTCAAAGACGATAAGACCGTGGTCATTTCTGTCCGGTGAGAGGACTGCTTTTGTAAGATTTTCGGTGTCTTCAAGCCATTTATCATCGGGAAGATTTGCAACATCGCCGTCGTATCTGAACCAGCGGCCGTCCTTGCTTATGCCGAGCATAATGATGTTATATTTATCTCGGGGAGTGTTTTCAATAACTGATTTTGCGGAAACGACGGATACATCGTGTTCGCTTGAAACACCGCCGAAAATTATGAGCGCGTTTTTCATTTTACAACATCTCCATTTGCATTATTAGTCAATTTAACATACTAGCATAGTTTTTGGTTCAAGTCAAGAAAAATCAAGGTTTTTAAGGGTTCAAAAAGTGAAAATTTAATGCAAAAAAATAGTGACAAAACGCTATTATTATGATATAATTACTTTAACTATTGACTAGTATTATAATTATAGCATAAGGAGCTTCGAAATATGGAATTTAAAACGGTCATTTCAATGATTATGAGGGGCGTAGAAGGTACGATGAATAACAACGGATTTTCCGTTGTTGTCCCCAACGGTACAGAAAAGGGCGATCTTGCGATAACGGAGAAAAACGGTTGCACAACCATTCTCTACGGCGGCAAAAAGGGCTCGGCAAAGATAGAGCTTTTCGAAGGAAAAATATCTCTTTTCTGCTCTGTTGCAGAGGCGGAGAACGCAGTCGAAGAAGATTATAAAAAAGTCTCAACAACTCTCTTTAACATTGAAACTGTTGATGATAAAGATATCAGATATGTCGTAAACGAATTCTGCGATTGCATAAATGATGTGTACGGCAAAAAGGAAAAATCAAAGAAGCTTCCTCAGCCCGTTTCAAAGGCAGCGGCAAAGAGCGGTGCGGTTTACTATGACCTTGTAACTCTCGGCAGCCGTTTTATTCAGATTTATCCCGATCTCAGAGAGGCTTACAAGCAGAATATTGAGAAATACGGCGAATTCCTTGCTGATGAGTTTTTCACAAAGTACGGTAACGAATGCTTCCGTGCAACGGTAAAGAGTAATAATCCTCAGCAGATGAAGAAGCTTTTTAATATGCTCAATGAGGTTTACAATGACGGAACAAATCAGGTGCAGAGTGTTATCGTTGTTACGATTCTCGGCTCACTTTATGACGACGAAACTCTCCTTGCAAATTGCGTAGATTATATGGACGAGATGATGCTTTTTGTTATCGAAGCCAATAAAATTCTCAGAAGATCATCATCAACAAGAGCAAAGCTTGAGCATCCGCCGCTCTATAAGCCGAAGAAGAGAAAGAAGATGGGCGGATTTATGGCGAATCAGTTGAACGGAGGTAATTAACCGTGGCTAACGAAGAAAAAGTTGAAATTCAGCCGGTAACAGCAGATGTTACAGACGAATCAATGCTTGAAGAGGCAATGAATACGGCAGTTACCGAAGAATACGGAGCTGACCAGATTCAGGTTCTTGAAGGCCTTGAGGCTGTTCGTAAAAGACCGGGTATGTATATCGGCTCTACAGGCCCCAGAGGTCTTCATCACCTGGTTTATGAAATAGTTGACAACTCGATTGACGAAGCTCTTGCAGGCTTCTGCACTCATATTGAAGTAGAAATTCTTCCGGATAACATCATCACCGTCCGCGATAACGGACGAGGAATCCCTGTAGCAATCCACGATAAAATGGGTATACCGACCCTTACAGTCGTTCTTACGGTGCTTCACGCAGGCGGTAAGTTCGGCGGCAGCGGATATAAGGTTTCGGGCGGTCTTCACGGTGTTGGTTCTTCGGTTGTTAACGCTCTTTCCGAGTGGATGGAGGCTGAGGTCTCCCGTGACGGACATATTCACTATCAGAAGTTTTCACGAGGCAATGCGGTGTCCGATATGAAAGTTATCGGCGATACAAACGAGACGGGTACACTCATCCGTTTCAAGGCTGACCCCGAAATCTTTACGGAGACTGTTGAATATGAGTTTGATATTCTTGAAAGAAGACTCCGCGAATCCGCATTTCTTAATGCCGGCCTTTCAATCACATTGACTGACTCGCGTGACCCTGAAAATATTGTTGAAAAGGTTTACTGCTATGAAGGCGGTCTTTCAAGCTTCGTTGAGTATATCAACACAAGCCGTGCATTGACTCCTCTTCATACTCCGCCGATTCATTTCTCAGCTTCAAAGGACGATAAGTATGCTGAAGTTGCGATGATGTATAACGACAGCTACAATGAGGTTATTCTCTCGTTCGCAAACAATGTTAATACTATCGACGGCGGTACGCACGAAACAGGCTTCAAAACAGCTCTTACAAGAGTTTTTAACGACTACGGTAAAAAGTACGGCATACTCAAAGACGGCGATAAGAAGCTTTCCGGTGAAGATGTCCGTGAAGGTCTTACTACCGTTATCAGCGTAAAGCTTACCGAGGCTCAGTTTGAAGGACAGACTAAGGGTAAGCTCGGTAATACTGAAATCACAAGCATCGTTTCCGCAATGGTTTACGAAAAGCTTATGACATATTTTGAGGAAAACCCCTCAGTTGCAAAGGCTATTTTCACAAAGGCACTCGACGCTTCAAGAGCAAGAGAAGCTGCAAGAAAGGCTCGTGACCTCGCAAGGCGTAAGGGCGTTCTTGAAAGTAATTCTCTTCCGGGCAAGCTTGCTGATTGCACAGAAAAAAGCTCAGAATGTACTGAACTCTACATCGTAGAGGGTGACTCTGCGGGTGGTTCGGCAAAGGAAGGCCGTGACAGACAGTTCCAGGCAATCCTTCCTCTCTGGGGTAAAATGCTCAATGTTGAGAAGTCGCGCCTTGATAAGGTTATTTCCAACGAAAAGCTTATTCCTGTTGTTACAGCTCTCGGTACCGGTATCGGTGACGAGTTTGATATAGAAAAGTTGAGATATGACAAAGTTGTTATTATGGCCGATGCCGATGTCGACGGTGCTCATATCAGAACTCTTCTTCTGACATTCTTCTTCAGATATATGCGCCCTCTTATTGATACGGGTCATGTGTACCTTGCACAGCCGCCTCTTTTCAAAATCACTAAGGGTAAGAAGTTTGCATACGCTTTCTCTGATGAAGAGAGAGATGAAAAAATTGAAGAATTCGGCGGCGGATGCGATATCCAGCGCTACAAGGGTCTTGGTGAAATGGATCCCATTCAGCTTTGGGAGACTACAATGGACCCGAAGACGAGAATTATGCTTCGTGTAACTCTTGAGGATGCTATGGAAGCAGACGAGACGTTCTCCATTCTTATGGGTGACAAGGTTGAGCCACGTCGCGAATTCATCGAAAAGAATGCCAAGTATGTCCAGAATCTCGACGTATAAGAAAGGAGGAGGATTGACACATGGCTAAAGAAATTACACATAACGACGAGGACTTCAAAGCCAATCTCGCCGAAACCAAAATATATAATGTAGATATCAATAAGGAAGTCAGAAAATCATTCCTTGACTACTCAATGTCAGTTATCGTTTCCCGTGCACTTCCTGATGTCCGTGACGGTCTGAAACCCGTTCACCGCCGTATTCTCTACACGATGTATGAGAACAATCTTACTCCGGATAAAGCATACCGTAAATGTGCTGATACCGTCGGTTCAGTTCTCGGTCGTTACCATCCTCACGGTGACGCTTCCGTTTACGATGCGATGGTTCGTCTTGCACAGAACTTCTCAATGAGATA
>JAGAVE010000047.1 GCA_017942105.1 Clostridia bacterium
AGAGGAGGAAATAAAAATGGAAGAAGAAATCAAGGTTTCCAATTTTATTCACGATTTTATAGATGAAGATCTTGAAAACGGAGTCAACACAAGAGTACAGACCCGTTTCCCGCCTGAACCGAACGGCTATCTTCACATCGGTCACGCAAAGGCTTTGTGCATAGATTTCAGTACGGCTGAAAAATACGGCGGAATCTGCAACCTTCGTTTTGATGACACAAACCCGTCAAGAGAAGATGTTGAGTATATCGAAGCTATCAAGGAAGATATCAAATGGCTCGGCTTTAACTGGGAAAACATTTACTATGCATCAGGCTATTTTGATTTTGTTTATGAATGTGCTCTTAAGCTTATTCAGGACGGCAAGGCTTATGTTGATGACCTTACTGCAGACGAAATCAGAGAGTACAGAGGTACTCTTACTGAGCCGGGCAAGGAAAGTCCCTACAGAAACCGTTCGGTTGAGGAGAATATGGATCTCTTCAAGAGAATGACTGACGGTGAATTTGGCAACGGTGAAAAGGTGCTTCGCGCAAAGATTGATATGGCATCGCCTAACCTTAATATGCGCGACCCTGTTATTTACAGAATTTCTCATGTTTCACATCATCAGACGGGTGATAAATGGTGCGTTTACCCGATGTACGATTTTGCTCATCCTCTTTCAGATGCAAGAGAAAGGGTAACATATTCTCTCTGCTCGCTTGAGTTTGAAAACCACCGTCCTCTTTATAACTGGTTCCTTGAGCAGATCGGCTTTGATGAGCCTCCCCGTCAGATTGAGTTTGCGCGTCTTAATATCAATTACTGCGTAACAAGTAAGAGAAAGCTTCTTGAAATGGTAAACAAAGGCATCGTTGCCGGATGGGACGATCCGAGAATGATAACTCTCTGCGGTATGCGCCGCCGTGGTTATCCTGCAGCAGCCGTAAGAGATTTCATAAACAGAATCGGTGTTTCGAAAGCAGACAGCACTGTTGATTACGGTCTTATCGAGGCTTGCGTAAGAGATAATCTCAACCTCAACGCTCCGAGAGCTATGGCTGTTCTCAAGCCGCTTAAGGTTATTATCGACAATTATCCTGAAGGACAGAGCGAAGATTTTGAAGTTGAGCTTCATCCCGACCACCCTGAAATGGGTACGCGTAAGGTAACATTCTCCCGCGAGCTCTATGTTGAGCAGGATGACTTTATGGCTGAACCTGTTAAAAAGTATTTCCGTCTCTTCCCGGGTAACGAGGTTCGCTTTAAGAGCGCATATTTCGTTAAGTGCAATTCATACGAAACAGATGAAGACGGCAATGTGACTTGCCTTCACTGCACATATGACCCCGAGAGCCGCGGAGGAAATTCTCCTGACGGCAGAAAGGTTAAGGGCACGATTCATTGGGTCAATGCAAACGACTGCGTCAAGTGCGAAGCTCGTCTTTATGACAGACTCTTCAGCGCAGAAGAGCCGGGAAAGGAACACGACTATGAAGAAGACCTTAACCCGAACTCATTGACGGTTGTTGAAGACTGTCTTCTTGAAGGCGGTTTTGGCAATGTTAAACCGGGTGATACCTTCCAGTTTATGCGTAACGGTTATTTCTGCGTTGATAAGGACAGCACAAATGATAAGCTTGTCTTCAATCGAACGGTAGCTCTAAATTCATCCTGGGGCAAGTAAGAAAAAGGAGTTTTGAAATATGAAAATCCTTAACAGAATTGTCACCTTCGTTTTGGCTCTCGCAGTTTTCCCTGCGTTGGTGACGAGGGTGCTTATAAGAATAGTTGAAGAGCCGAAGGGCTTTATGGCGCAAGACGCGCTTATTGAAACAACTCTTGATTTCGGTCAGCTTGTTGATTATATTAAGGACGGAACGCTTAACCTCAGCAATTTGTTTTCGTCATCATCCAATCTCCCCGGTGAGATTCTTAAAATGAAGGGTTGGCTGATTGCTTCTCTTGTTTTTATTGTGATTGCTTTGCTTATAGCTGTCGTAATTATGGGCTGTGCACTTTTTACGAGGGCGCATAAAACGGTTATGGGTCTGAGCGTAGGCGGTGCTCTTTCCTGCTTTGTTGCAATGGGTTTGTTTCAGAAGTTTACTACCCCGTTCACGGAAGGCGTTATGACCCTTGCAGACCTCTTGCCGGATAGCTTCCTCGGCGGTGAATTGGTTGGAGGAATTGCGGAAATGCTTTCGATAACGGGAACGGGAGATATTGTTGTTTTCCAACTCGGAAACGCATTCGTGACAATGGCGTTGATTTTTATCGGCCTGCTTCTTTGGACAATTGCCTATTATGTAACGCTTCCTGCAGAGGAGAAGGCTTCTATCAAGAACCCTCCCGTTAAGGAAAAGAAAGTAAAGGTTAAAGCAAAAAAGGCTAAATAATAATTTAAGCGGCTCCAAACGGAGCCGCTTTTTTGTTGGAATTTTGATTAATAATTTTCTTTTCTCATCTCGAAGTAGCTCTGCGGATGTTTGCAGACGGGGCAAACTTCGGGAGCTTTTTTGCCGATTACGAGATGACCGCAGTTGCGGCATTCCCACATAATTTCTTCGCTCTTTTCAAAAACAGCCTTCATCTCAACATTGTTGAGAAGTGCACGATAGCGCTCTTCGTGAGACTTTTCGATTGCGGCAACTGCTCTGAACTGAGCAGCAAGAGCAGTGAAGCCTTCTTCCTCAGCATCCTTTGCAAAACGGTCATACATATCCGTCCATTCGTAGTTTTCGCCTGCTGCTGCAGCGGCAAGGTTTTCTGCTGTGTTGCCGAGCTCACCGAGAGCCTTGAACCAAAGCTTTGCGTGCTCCTTTTCGTTGTTAGCGGTCTGCTCGAAGATAGCGGCTATCTGCTGGTAGCCTTCTTTCTTTGCAACGCTTGCAAAGTAAGTGTATTTGTTTCTTGCCTGAGATTCGCCTGCGAATGCCTCCATAAGGTTTTTCTCAGTTTTTGTTCCCTTGTACATAATAATCTCTCCTTAAATTCTTATTTCAGCGGAAATCTTACTGTAATTTCTCCGCTTGTTAATGTGATTTGTTCGCCGTTTTCAAGGACGACGAGACCTCCTTTGCCGTCAATATCAACGGCGTGCGCTTCGTGCCATAAATTATCTTTAAGGTACTTAATATCCTTGCCGATAACATTTGACAATTCTTTGTATTCGCAAATGTATTTTGCAGGGTCTTCGAAAATTAAATCTGAAATGTTATTTGTAATTTCAGCCGCAAGGATGTTGCGGTCAACCTCCCTGCCGAGTGAAGCGGCAATACTTTTGATGTCCTCGGGAAAGTCAATTGTCGAAACATTTATGCCAACGCCGATAATAAGCTTTTTGACAATACCTCTTTCATTGACAGATTGAACGAGAATTCCGCAAACCTTTTTATCGTCGATATAAATATCGTTCACCCATTTGATTTTTGCGTCAAGAGATGTCAGCTTTTTAATGGCTCTCGCGCAGGCAACTCCGACGGCGCAGGTAATGCCCGTAAGTTCAAAAGCAGGGGAGTCAGAATTGAAAACGATTGAGAAATAAAGTCCGCTTCCTTTTGGTGAAAAGAAATTTTTCCCCTGACGACCTCTTCCGTTAGTTTGCCCCTCAGCGGCAACGAGAATACATTTTTCTGTTTTTTTGCAAAGGTCTTTTGCAATGTCGTTGGTTGATGTTACGGTGTCGTATACCAAAACTTCAATGGGATTTTTTATCAACGAGCTTATTTTTTCTTTGCTGAGCATTATCAAACCTCTTTTGACTATTTTTCCCTAAAAAATAATACCATAAACTTTTAAAATATACAAGCACATGACGGGATTTTTTGAATAGAATATATTATACTGTTTCGCTAACGGAGGTCGGGATTAATGATAAACAGGTGCTTCTACTACGGCGTGTATTCGCCGAAAGGTTTTTATTCTCTGGCGTCGAGGAAGAGCTTCAGAGCGGAGAAAAACTATATTGTTAAAAGCTATTCTGATTCAGCGAAACAGAGGCTTTTTGATTCAATAAAAGCTGAGCTCGAAAGAAAGGGTCAGAACGGCATAGATTTTTGTGCCGGTGAGAGAAGTCTGGGCGTTTTCAGCAATGATGCAGGCTTCAGGATTGTTGACGGAACATATGATTTATCAAAAGCGGGAGCGGAAATACTTTATCTTGGAAATCCTGAATCGAATGCTGAAATGCAAAAGTACATAAACGAAAGGAAAGAGGCGGAAAAAAGGGCGTGCAGATTTCTTTCTGCTTGCCGTTGCATTAATAATGATATGGTGCGCCTTGATTCGTCAAACCTGGACCTTGTAAAAATAAATCGTTTTTCAAGCAGATTATGGGCATCCGCAGGCGGAGTTCTTAAAGGCAGTATCGGAATGGAACACAAGAGGTTTGTTACCTGCATAACACCTGATGGGGTCGAGCTGAACATGGAAGCGTTTGATACATATTGTGAGAACATAACGGTTATATGCGATAAAACGGGAGCATCGGCGAGAAGAATTGTTGACAGAGTAAGAAGATATGCTCTAAGTGCAGGTTATGATGTTATAAGCTGTATTTGCCCAATGAATATCGAGTCGGGTGCAGAGCATCTGATAATCCCTGAGCTCAGGTACGGAATTTTTATATGTAAATATTTTCATAAAAGCGATTTTGAAAAGTGCCGAAGAGTTTCAGCGCGCAGATTTCTCGTTCCCTCGGAGGTTGAAACAAAGAAGAGGATGGATTTTAGCTTCAAAGCATATAAAAGACTTATGCAAGAGGCTTTTGTTTCTCTTGAAACAGTAGAGTCCTGCAACAAGAAACTCGACAGCCTGTCGGGCAATGATTTCAGCGAGGCAATAGGAAATATTATGAAAAAGCTTTTTTGCTATTGAAAAAATAACTGAAAGTGTTATAATCAAGAAAAAGGAGGAATTATTATGAAAAAAACTTTCAAAAAGTTAATTGCTGTTATGCTAACGGCAGTGCTTTGTCTGGGCGTTATGCCGTTCGCTTCTGCTGCATTTTACGGCGAGCATATTTTCTTAAGAGGCGACGCAAATGCCGACGGAGCGGTAAACTCTTCAGATGCTCTTGCTATTTTGCAGTTCTCTGTCGGAAAAATTGATGAGGGAGAGCTTAATTGGAGATGGGCTGATCTCGACGGAGATGGTACTGTAAATTCCTCCGACGCTCTTCGCATTCTCCAGATTTCTGTCGGCTCAGATGACCCATTGAAATATGATGAAAAAGAAATAGTTAAATTCTATGCAGACGCACTTTTTGCTTCTTGCCAGGACCCGTCTGAAATTTCATACTATTCATATTATGGCTCAACTATGGTAAACGAGGAAGATGAAACCGATTATCAGGAGTTTGATCAGGAATATGATTACACCGAGTATTATGTTGACGGATACGATGAGTATGGATACTCAACATTTGAATTCTGCCCCGAAGCACAAATTCCGATGGAGTATGTAGATTCTGCAGAAATTGAAGAGGCTGATGATGGCTATTGGGTTACGATAACACTTGTTGAAGAGCAGGCTGATTTTGATGATCCTATTCCTGAGGCAACATTTTGGTATACAGCAAATTACGCTGATTGCACCGTTAGCGGTCTGGAAGATTTATGGGTTTATGATTCTACGGCTTATTTCTACGAAGTAACAATATCTGCCCGTATTGATAAGAATGGTTTTGTAACAGAGCTTTATCTTGATATTCCTTTTACAATGTATATGTCTCTTGAGGATAATAACGGAGAACATTATGCTTATGTAAGAGAAGAAGGAATTATCACCGATTCATATACTTTTGTTTTTTAATATCAAAATTCAAGCGGAGTGCGATTCGCACTCCGCTTAATGTTTATTAATCAAATTTAAATGAGCCTGAAAGCAAGGTTACGGAATTTTTATCAACAGTGAGCAATCCGCCGTCGGTTGTCGCTGTTTTTTTTGTTCCGTCTTCAAACCAAAGTGTACAAGGACATTTTACAACCGATGTTACGAAAGAAATGTGCCCCGCCATAATTGCGAGCTCTCCTTCGGTTCCGCGGACATCAAGCTTTGTAACCTCGCCGCTGAATTTGTTCCCGTCAGGTGATGCGACGGTAAGGTTAAATGTGTTCATATCTTACAACCTCTTTGCCTTTTCTACAGCATCGTCAATCGTGCCGACGAAGAGGAAGGCTGACTCGGGAAGGTCATCGTGCTTACCTTCAATAATTTCTTTGAAGCCGCGGATAGTCTCGCTTATCGGAACATATTTGCCTGCGAAGCCTGTAAATTTCTCGGAAACATCAAACGGCTGAGAAAGGAATCTTTGAATCTTTCTTGCTCTTTGAACGAGGAGCTTGTCTTCGTCCGAAAGCTCGTCCATACCCATAATTGCGATGATATCCATAAGCTCATTGTAACGCTGGAGAATACGCTGAACCTCTTTTGCAACCCTATAGTGCTCCTGACCGACAATTTCAGGGGAAAGGATACGGCTTGAAGATTCAAGGGGGTCAACAGCGGGGTAGATACCCTGAGAAGCAATGTTTCTTGCAAGAACCGTTGTTGCGTCAAGATGGGCGAAGGTCGTTGCCGGAGCAGGGTCAGTAAGGTCATCTGCAGGGACATAAACAGCCTGAATCGATGTTATTGAGCCCTTCTTTGTTGATGTGATTCTCTCCTGCAAAGCACCCATCTCAGTAGCAAGTGTCGGCTGATAACCAACCGCGGAGGGCATACGACCAAGAAGTGCCGAAACCTCACTACCTGCCTGAGTGAAAC